>ONYZ01000020.1 GCA_900322175.1 uncultured Prevotella sp. | reverse complement strand
AATGAGGATTATCAGAAGTTCTTGGCCAAGAAACGTGATCTAAAGAAAGCTGCAGCACGACAGAAATTCTTTGAAAAAAGTGATGAGGAGCGACTGCTGACTTTTGCCCAGGAACTGAAGGACAACCTTACGGCATTTATCTTTAGCTGCCGCGAGTTTGATGAGAATGTTACTGCCAAAGGCACGCATTTTCGCCATCGACGGTTGGCTGGCTGCCATCTTAATGGCCTTGTGATGCTCGATATTGATCATGTGGAGAACCCTATGGAAGTGTGGGAGAAACTACAGAAGAATGAAGAGTTGATGAAAAAGACGAAGCTGGTGCACATTACCAGTTCGAAGAAAGGTGTACGTGTGGTATTTGCCGGCGACGCTAATGTAGGAAACTTGGCGGACAACCAAATTTATTACATTTCTACGCTTGGTGGCTATAAGCCCGATGCATCATGCATTGACGCTACAAGAAACTCTTTTGCTCCTTTAGAAGAGGATATACTTTACATTGACGACACAATTTTTGATTATTATGACGAAGAATTCGACAAGAAGTACACAACTGATTATCGCGCCAAAAAGACGCAACCGTTACATTACAAATTTCCTGCTGGCGATGGTTCTGACACTGCTGATAGCCCTGAAACTGTTACTGTGGCCCGCAAAGATAGCCAATTGCGTGCTGACCAGAGCAGGAAAGTGGATAATAAGGACTTGGGCATAAACTGGCGAGAGTATGATATACAGCGTATTAGCGACCTGCTGGTGCTGTTTGATGGCGACCGAAAGCTGGTGCAGCAAGTGCTGGAGCGACAAAGCTGGGTGCAAGAAATCATCGCAGAGCGCAACGAGAGCGTGGGACAAACTGTGGCGTCAGCGGCTGAACGAATGGCGGAGCGAGAAAAGAAATACCTCACCCAATGCCTTTCGAAAGCTATGCAAGAGGCAATTGTCAAGGCGTGCGGCCAGTCATGGAAACAGATTACGCAGGGCGAAGAAGCGAGTGATGCCTCCATAGGTGAAGAGGAGATAGAGAAGTGGCTCTGGGACTGGGGCGAGAAGATTGAGGAATTGTTCCCCTATTATCCCGCGATGGCTGACGCCTGCAAGGGACTAAAGAAGAATCAGTACCCAGCTGCGCTGATAGTGTCAGGTGCACTGATGATGACGCTGATGACAAGATGTACTTACAGGTTCTATCATCGTCCCTCGAAATTGCGACGTTTGAATTCTTCGGCATTGATTATCGGCGATCCTGCATCAGGTAAATCGTTCGCCACTCGACTGTATGAGTTCCTTGCTGCGCCTATAGTGGCAGCCGATAAGATAGGCAAGGACACCATCAATCGCTACCGCGAGGAGATGAAGACCAAGGGTGCGAATAAGGAGAAGCCTAAGAAGCCTAAAGTGGTAGTCCGTGTGCATCCCTCACGCACATCTAATGCACAGTTTATCCAGGATATGGTTAATGCTGTGGAGGATGTGGACGGCAAACCTATGCAGCTGCACATGCTGACTTTTGATACTGAGTTGGGCAACACCCTCTCAGTGCAGAAGGGTGGCTCGTGGATTGACAAGCAGAACCTGGAGCTGAAAGCATTCCACAATGAGGAAGATGGTCAGGCATACTCGAACATGGATTCTATCATGCAGGACTTCAACGTGACTTGGAACTATGTTTACACCGGTACGCCTATCGCGCTAAAGAAGCAACGTGACTTGGAACTATGTTTACACCGGTACGCCTATCGCGCTAAAGAAGAAGGTGAATGAGACGAACTTTGGAAGTGGTCTTGCAACCCGTTTGACCTGTATTCCTCTGCCCAGCACGCACTTTGAAATGATGGATCTGGACGAAGAGGTGGATGAGGAAAGCGATAATCGCTTGCTGGAATGGGCCAAGAAATTGGATAAGACCAAGGGCGAGTTAAGCATCAAGCGCATAGTTCGCACGATGTACGACTGGACAGCTCGCCGTATGGCTGATGCCAAGGACAACGAGAGCAAAGCCGACGAGATGCTGCTAAAGCGCTGCGCCTATCACGGCATCAACTACTCGGTACCTTTTATCATGATGCGCCACTGGGGCGAACTTCATCAAGAGGGTGAATACTGGTGTGGTGAATTTGAGACCGACGAGATCGACGATAAGTTGGCTGAGTTGATAGTCAATATCCAGTTTGCCTGTCAGCGTCATTACTTCGGTGCGCTAGCCGAGAAGTATTTCGACGATAAGCTGCGCGATGCCTCGACCAACCATCGTCACAACCAGAAGACTATTGAGGGCTACAATAGACTGCCCGAAGAGTTTTCGGCCGCAGATGTGATACGCTGTTTTAATCTGAAAGGCAATGATGCTGCCCGTATGAGAATAAAGCGTATGCAGAAAGACGGCACTATCATGAAGTTTGGCGAGTTTGTGGAGAATGGTACAACCAAGTACCTCTATAAAAAGAAAGGTATCCTAGTGTTCTGAACAGGCGAACGCAGGTACGCAGGTACATTTATATAATTGATAATTGAGAATTATGGAACAGATAGTACAATTGAATAGTAATGCAAAACTCTCCGAGCATTTCTCGCTCGGGGAGTTTACAAAGAGTAGTAGTCATCCGGAGGTGTATAATATCCCTAGCCATGAGGCTATCTACAATCTGCAGAACCTCTGCAAGTGGCTGGAGGTGCTGCGGGAGAGGACCTCCCCCGACCCCTCCAAAGGCGGGGTACCTAATCCCATTATTATAAATTCGGGCTACCGCAGTCCGCAATTGAATAAGAAGGTGGGTGGTGCGCCTAATAGCAATCATCTGACGGGGTGTGCGGCGGATATCCGGGTGACGGGGATGGAACAGCTGATTCGCTACGCTGCGATATTGCTGAATTATGCCGATGAAACGGGGAAAGAGTTCGACGAATTGCTGATAGAAAAGAACCGTTTTGGGGCGTTCTGGTTGCACTTTGCAGTGAAGCCTAAAGGGAATCGGCACAAGGTACTGTTTATCAGCGTGTAACGAAAATGGAAACCAAAATTAACGGATTTTAATGTCGAATATGTTTGGTAGAGACGTGGAAAATTAGTACCTTTGCAGGCAAAAATAAACGCTATGACAATAAATGATATACAAGACGAGATAATCGAAGAGTTCAGCGGTTTCGATGACTGGATGGATAAGTATCAGTTACTCATAGACTTAGGTAATGAGCAGGAGCCGCTGGACGAGAAGTATAAGACAGAGCAGAACCTGATAGACGGCTGTCAGAGTCGCGTATGGTTGCAGGCCGATCTGATTAACCCCACCCCCGACCCCTCCCTTGATGGGGCGGGGAAAAAGCCTGTGATTCACTTCAGTGCTGAGAGCGATGCGCTGATAGTGAAGGGCATAGTGGCCCTGCTGATACGTGTGCTGAGCGATCAGACACCACAGGACATACTGGATGCCGACCTCTACTTTATCGAGCAGATAGGACTGAAGGAGCACCTGTCGCCCACACGCAGCAACGGACTGCTGGCAATGGTGAAACAGATAAAGATGTACGCGCTCGCGTATAGCAAAATGGACAATTGATAATTAAAACCTTTATGATACAGACAGTGAAGAAGCGCGATGGGCGCATAGTAGGATTTAACGAACAGAAGGTGATGGCCGCTATACGAAAGGCCATGTTGCATACTGATAAGGGTGAGGATGAGCGTCTGCTCTACCAGATAACTGACCGCATAGCACAGCGTGGCGATAGTCAGATGACGGTAGAGGCAATACAGGACTTGGTGGAGATGGAGCTGATGAAATCGAGCCGCAAGGATGTGGCACAGAAGTACATAGCCTATCGCAACCAGCGCTCGATAGCTCGCAAGGCTAAGACACGCGAGGTGTTCCTGGACATCGTGAACATCAAGAATAATGATGTGACACGCGAGAACGCCAACATGAATGCCGACACTCCTGCCGGCATGATGATGAAGTTTGCCAGCGAGACTACCAAGCCATTTGTGGATGACTATCTGCTGAGCGAGGAGAGTCGCAATGCAGTAGAGCACAACTATCTGCACATACACGATAAGGATTATTACCCAACGAAGAGTCTGACATGTGTGCAGCATCCGTTGGACAACATCCTGCAAAACGGATTTACAGCCGGACACGGTGCATCGCGCGCAGCCAAGCGAATAGAGACAGCCAGCGTGCTGGCCTGCATATCGATGGAGTGCGCACAAAACGAGATGCACGGCGGACAGGCCATACCTGCATTCGACTTCTATCTGGCTCCATTCGTACGTATGAGTTACATAGAGGAACTGAAGGCGCTGGAAGACCTGTACGGCGAGAGTTATAAGGAAATGTATGACGAGCCGCTGATGGACTATCTGAAGGCTCCTCTGGACGGACTGAAAGGTAAGGATCGAGTAAGACAGCACGCTGTGAACAAGACCGTGGCACGTGTGCACCAGGCTATGGAGGCATTTATACACAATATGAACACCATCCACTCGCGTGGTGGCAACCAGGTGGTTTTCTCGAGTATCAACTATGGTACCGACACCAGTGCCGAGGGACGCTGCGTGATGCGCGAGATACTGCTGAGCACATACGAGGGCGTGGGCAACGGCGAGACGGCCATCTTCCCAATACAGATATGGAAGAAGAAGCGCGGCGTGAACTATCTGCCCGAGGATCGCAACTTCGACCTGTATCAGTTGGCCTGCAAGGTGACAGCACGCAGGTTCTTCCCCAACTTCCTGAATCTGGACGCATCGTTTAATCAGGATCCTGACTGGCGTGCCGACGACCCCAAGAGATTCGTACACGAGGTGGCTACGATGGGATGCCGCACACGTGTGTTTGAGAATCGCTACGGCCAGCGCACCAGCATAGGCCGAGGCAACCTGAGTTTCTCGACTATCAACATAGTAAAGCTGGCCCTGGAGTGCCGCGAGGAGCAGGACGAGCAGAAGCGCATCGATATGTTCTTTGCCAAGCTCGACCAGATGCTGGAGATAACAGCCAAGCAGCTTGACGATAGATTCGAGTTCCAGAAGACTGCATTTGCCAAGCAGTTCCCACTGCTGATGCAGTGCCTGTGGACAGGTGGCGACAAGTTGAAGCCAATGGACACCATCGAGAGTGTAATCAATCAGGGTACACTGGGCATAGGATTTATCGGACTGGCCGAGGCACTGGTGGCACTCACTGGCAAGCACCACGGCGAGAGCGAGAAATCGCAGGAACTGGGTGTGAAGATAGTGACCTATATGCGCGACCGTGCCAACGAGTTCTGTGACCGCTATCACCACAACTACAGCATCCTGGCCACACCAGCCGAGGGACTGAGCGGCAAGTTTACAAAGAAGGACCGCAAGGAGTTTGGCGTGATACCTGGCGTGACAGATCGCGACTACTACACCAACTCTAACCACGTGCCCGTATATTATAAATGTAGCGCTCGCCACAAGGCTGAGGTAGAGGCTCCATACCATGACCTGACACGTGGCGGACACATCTTCTACGTAGAGATAGACGGTGATGCCACACACAATCCACAGGTGATAATGAGTGTGGTGGACATGATGGACCAGTTGAATATGGGTTACGGCAGTGTGAACCACAATCGCAACCGCTGTATGGACTGCGGCTACGAGAATGCCGACGACCATCTGGAGAAGTGCCCCAAGTGCGGCTCGACTAACATCGACAAGCTGCAGCGAATCACGGGCTATCTGGTAGGTACCACAGACCGCTGGAACAGTGGCAAACTGGCCGAGCTCAACGACCGTGTGACCCACATCGACCACAGCGCACAGGAGCAGGAACTGTTTTAATTGATAATTGAAAATTGATAATTAATATCTGTGATACGGGTATTAGACGTCATAGAGGATACAATGGTGGATGGGCCGGGGTTCCGGACATCCATCTATTGTGCTGGGTGCAGGCATCAGTGCCCGAGCTGCCATAATCCGCAGTCGTGGGATTTCGCCGGTGGGCGAGAGATGAGCACCGAACAGCTGATGAAGATTATCGAGGCCGATCCATACGCCAACGTGACTTTCTCGGGTGGCGACCCGATGTATCAGTGCGACGGATTTGCAGAACTGGCACGCGCCATACACAGCCGCACCAACAAGGATATATGGTGCTACACGGGTTTTACCTACGAAACACTGATTACGCGTGCGCAGCGCGAACTATTATATGAAATCGACGTGCTGGTAGACGGCCCGTTCATCGAGCGGCTGAAAGACCCTGACCTGCTGTTCCGTGGCAGTTCTAACCAGCGCATAATAAACGTGCCCGCATCGCTATACGAGGGGCATGTGGTATTGTGGGAACCAGATGTCAGCGTTTAGTCGTGGCCTGGGCCGCACGCTCTACCTCATATTTCTCTAGTTTCTTGATATAAAACTCGCGGAAGTCGCGATAGTGATAGTAGGGTGCCATGTCAGTAGGTATGGGCAGTTGTGCCTCGTTCTCGTTGAGCAGCACCTTGAGCACTATATCGGTATCTTTCTCGCTCTTGCGATAGAATACAAACTGAATGTTGGCTGCCATTGGGAATACCTCGAAGTTAATCCATCCGTCAGTGTCGAGAGTCTCCAGATTGTGCATTTCGCGTCCGTAGCCGTTGAGGTCGAGCAGACACGTGAGCGGCAGGATGATAGTCTCGTGGCCGAATCGCAGTGTGGCACCTGGTTGCGGACGGAATATGCAGCTATCAGCATCCTCGATAATGCGCTTGAGCAGGTTGCGCTGGGTGAAAGGCTGGTGTCCGCCATTATATGGATTGTGGCCAAAGCTGAGATACCAGAAGGCGTTGGCCTGTAGCCAGTTGTTGTACAACTCATCGTCGGTATACACGTCAAAGAGGTTGAACACATCGCGCATCTCAGTACCCTGCACGCTCGATGCAATCTTGAAGATAGCCCTGTTGAGTTCGAATGCATCTATCTCATGATTGTAGTAGGCAGTGTCGTTAAACAGTTTGGCCATAGCAGGCTTGTGTATCTCGTACTTGGCACAGAAGTCTTTGTAAGCCTTTTGGGTCTGCTTGGAGTAGCGCTGTTTGTACAGAGTCGAATCCTGCAGGTTCATGTAGTACATATCGTGCTCAGATGCGTCGGAATTAAAAATAAGCTTAGGATTATTCTTGGCCAACTGTAGCAGTTCGTTCTGCATCGACAGGATACAGCGGATGACCACAGTGCTCTTGGCCTCGATGACAGACCGGTCCTTGAACACCTCTGGGAACCGGTCGTACATGCGCTGAGCTATCTGCTGGTGCTGTATGGCGCCAAGAGGTGTCAGGTCGCCATATCGCCCCATGGCATCTTCGCGCAGATACCCTAGCAGTGTGAGCGTTCTCTGTCCCAAGTCGGTCAGTTTGCCAGCCTCGTGGGCCTTCTGCAGTTGTATATACGGATAGTCGTACTCGCTGGCCTTGATGAGGTATCGCGAACCATGGCGTGCATACGTGCTGATGTAGAATGGCTTATAGCCATTGGGTGCGGGTGTCAAAGCCTTAGTCGGACCCTGATATGCATAGTAATTGCTGCCTGCTTTAAGCAAATCGTGTTTCAACTCTTCGCGCACGTTTTGGGCGCAAACATAGGCTGATGACAGTGCCCATAGGGCAAATAATATCACTTTTCGCATAGTTTTTTCTCCTTTTCGGTGCAAATATACGAAAAAAACATTATTTTTGCAAAAAAATAGCACATAATATGGCAAAAAACTTAAAATGGCAGGATGAATACTGGCTACTATTGATGCAAATATACTTGCATAAGCCCGTAGGAATCAAGCCAATGTACAGTAGGGAAATGGTAGATTTGAGCATGGAGTTGCACATAGCACCCAACATGCTCTTCAACAAGATGTGCCAGATAGCAAATCATGCGACACCACGTATCGAGTACTTCTGGGAGCTATATGGCAACAACCCGCGGAAACTGAATCAAGCCGTAAGTATGCTGCGCGAAATGTGGGGATTCAACAATGCACTCGAGTTTTATGAGGGCGTAGAGACCCAAGAGAGTTTTGAGAGGGACTTCAAGCCGATATCAGCCGACAGTGTGCTCACGCCGATGATGCTCACACTGATACTCGACCTGTACTTCCGACTGACACCTATTACTATGGTAGAGGAGACGCCCGAGGTGAAGGAACTGGCCAAGATGATGAATATTAAGCCGCAAGAGTTGGTAGAGGCACTTAAGACATTCCAGCATTGCGACCCATACCTGAATAGAAAAGAGGTACTGACGAGCGACCTGTTCTTGGCTTGTCGGCAGATATGGCGCCGATACGGCAATGCCAATCCGGAAGATCTCGCATCGTTTGCCGAACAACTTAAAGAGTACTTCAAGTGAGCATTAAGAATACACAGATACAGGAACAACTACAGCAACAGAAACTGGGACAGACATTCTCTCAGCAGCAGCTGTTGCAATCGTCGCTGATAGAACTGCCAGTGGCGCAACTGGTTGACCGTATCAACACAGAAATGAACGACAACCCCGCTCTTGAGGTAGAATCGCCATACGATGACGATACTATCGCAACAGAGGAGACTGACTACAACGATGACAACGGAGCATCGGAGGACTTTGAGGCTGAGACAGAGCGCGAGGAGCGTCAGAGTGCACTCGACGAGGCACTTAACGGTATAGGGCGCGACGACGAGGAACTGCCTGTATATCAGAGTGGTAGTTCGTATAGTGAGGACCGTGAGGAGATGGTCTATGGCGAGACGGAATCATTCTACGACCAACTGAAAGAGCAGGTGGGCGAGATGGAGTTGACTGACAAGGAGCGCGACATAATAGAGTATCTGATAGGATCGCTCGACGATGACGGACTGCTGCGCAAAGAACTGTCGATAGTAAGCGACGAGTTGGCTATCTACCACAATCTGGATGCCAGCGAGAAGGAGATAGAGCGCGTGCTACTGATACTGCAAGCCTTCGACCCAGCCGGCATAGGTGCACGCTCGCTGCAAGAGTGCCTGTTGCTACAGATAGAACGACGCGATCCGTCAAAGTTGCGCGACTTGATGGAGCGAGTGGTAAACGACTATTTCGAGGACTTTACACGTAAGCATTGGGACAAGATTCAGGAAGACCTGAAACTCAATGATGCTCAGGCCGAGGCATTGTTCCACGAACTGCGCAAGTTGAATCCACGTCCGGGTGCATCGCTAGGCGAGACGGTTGGGAGAAGCATGCAGCAGATAACGCCCGACTTCATCGTTGACACTCAGGACGATGGCACCATCACATTTACGCTGAACAACGGCGAAGTGCCTGAACTCAAGGTGTCGCAGTCGTTTGTCGACTCGATGAAGGAGTATCAGCAGAACAAGGAGCACATGAGCAAGCAGACCAAGGAGGCGCTGCTATATATAAAGAAAAAGGTGGATGCTGCACAGGGATTTATCGAGGCTGTAAAGGTGCGACGCCACACACTGACTGTGACCATGAGGGCTATCATCCAGCTACAGCGCCAGTTCTTCCTGGACGGCGACGAGGCATCGTTGCGACCAATGATACTGAAAGATGTGGCCGAAAAAGTTGGTCTCGACATATCGACCATATCGCGAGTAAGCAACTCGAAGTATGCTCAGACCCGTTGGGGAACTTTCCCACTGCGCCACTTCTTCAGCGACGGATATGTGACCGAAAGCGGCGAGGAACTGAGCACACGACAGATAAAGGCTGCCCTGCGCGACCTGGTGGATGCAGAGGACAAGCGCAAACCACTGAGCGACGATCAACTGAAGAATCTGTTAGCCGAAAAGGGATTCCCCATCGCACGTCGCACAGTAGCTAAATATCGCGAACAGCTGGGTATTCCAATAGCACGACTAAGAAAATGAGCAGAGAAAAGAATATTATTTTGACGGCACGTGTGGTAAGTATGGTGTTCACGCCATTCTATCTGCCTATTGTGGGACTGATGGCCCTGTTCTTCCTGAGCTATCTTAGTTTGATGCCTACAGCCTATAAGTTGCAGGTGCTAACATTGGTGTATCTCTTCACCATCCTGTTGCCCACGGTGCTTATCCACTTGTATCGCAAGTATCAGGGTTGGAACCTGATAGAGTTGGGACACAAAGAGCGACGAATGGTGCCTTACGTCATCTCCATCCTGTGTTACTTCTTCTGTGTGTACATCATGGACATGCTGCACATCCCGCACTTTATGGGTACCATCGTATCGGCAGCACTCGCCATACAGATAGTATGCGCACTGATAAACGTGTGGTGGAAGATTTCTACACACACATCAGCCATAGGCGGCGTGGCAGGAGCATTGTTCGTGTTTGGCGAGTTGTTCGGGTTCAACCCCGTATGGTGGTTGTGCTTGGTGCTGATACTGGCAGGAGTATTGGGAACTAGCCGTATGATACTGCGCCAGCACTCGTTAGCCCAAGTAGTAGCCGGATTCTGGGTAGGCGTAATCTGCTCAGTCTTAGGCCTGCTCTATCTCTAAATTCTAAAATCTGAATTCTAAATTTATAAATATATGAAGCCACTAGTAAGTATTATCATGGGTAGCACAAGCGATCTGCCCATCATGGAAAAAGCCTGCAAACTGCTTGACGAGATGCAGGTGCCTTTTGAAGTTAATGCCCTTTCGGCTCATCGTACTCCCGATGCTGTAGAGGAGTTTGCACGTACAGCCAAGGATCGTGGTATCAAGATTATCATAGCAGGAGCCGGCATGGCCGCTGCACTGCCAGGAGTGATTGCCGCATCGACCACTCTGCCCGTAATAGGTGTGCCCATCAAAGGTATGCTCGACGGACTGGATGCCATGCTGTCAATCATCCAGATGCCCCCAGGAATCCCCGTGGCTACTGTAGGTGTGAATGGTGCTCAGAATGCAGCTATCCTGGCTTGTGAGATGATGGCTCTGAGTGATATGGAACTGGCTCGGCGTCTGGCTGTGTACAAGGGCAATCTGCGCATCAAGATCGAAAAGGCCAACGAAGAACTGGCTACAATTAAATACCAGTTCAAAACAAATTAAATGTTTAATCTTTAATGTTTAATGTTTAATGTATAGCAGACGACAATCATCCGAAACCCGTGTGGGTGGTATCGGCATAGGTGGACAGAATCCTATCCGCATCCAGTCGATGGGAACGGTGGATACCAATAATACTGAAGGGTGTGTGGCTCAGGCCAAGCGTATCATCGACGCTGGTGGTGAGTTGGTACGTTTCACCACCCAAGGCACTCGTGAGGCTGAGAACATGAAGAACATCTCGGCACAGTTGAAGGCCGATGGTTACAATACCCCGCTGGTGGCCGATGTGCATTTTACGGCTCATACGGCCGATGTGGCTGCACTGTATTGCGAAAAGGTTCGCATCAACCCAGGTAACTATGTTGACCCAGGTCGCACATTCAAGCATCTGGAGTATACTGATGAGGAGTATGCCGCTGAGTTACAGAAGATTGAGAAGCAGTTTGTGCCATTCCTCAACATCTGTAAGGAGCACCATACTGCTGTTCGTATCGGTGTGAATCATGGTTCGCTCTCAGACCGCATCATGAGTCGCTATGGCGATACTCCTGAGGGTATCGTTGAGAGTTGTATGGAGTTTCTGCGCATCTGCCGTCGCGAAAACTTCAACGATGTAGTGATATCTATCAAGGCTTCAAACACAGTGGTGATGGTAACTACCATGCGACTGCTGGTTGAGACGATGGACAAGGAGGATATGCACTACCCGCTGCACCTGGGTGTGACTGAGGCTGGCGAGGGCGAAGACGGACGCATAAAGAGTGCTGTGGGTATCGGAGCCCTGCTGACTGAGGGTATTGGCGATACTATCCGTGTATCGCTATCAGAGGAGCCTGAATGCGAGATACCTGTGGCCCGCAAATTGGTGGATATGATACCAGAGTGCACAGCTCTGCGCGAAAAGGCAGAGGCAAGCATCAAGGACGATACTATCACACTGGATGTAGATGCCCCAGACTGGGAGACACTTCAACTGAAAGCCGCTATGGCCGTGGGTGCCCTGCTGATCGATAAGAAGGCTCATAAATTATCAATTGTCAATTGTCAATTCTCAATTGAAAAGCTCACAGAGCTTTCTGACGCCATCCTGCAGGCAGCTCGTATCAAATTCACCAAGACAGAGTATATCTCATGCCCTGGATGCGGACGTACACTATACAATCTGCAAGAGACCATCGCTAAGATTAAGGCTGCCACCAAGGATCTGGTAGGACTTAAGATTGGTATCATGGGCTGTATCGTGAATGGCCCTGGCGAGATGGCCGATGCCGACTATGGTTACGTAGGAGCCGGTCGTGGAAAGATTTCGCTCTACAAGGCCAAGGAGTGTGTGGAAAAGAATATCCCCGAAGAAGAGGCCGTAGAAAAACTACTGGAGCTTATCCGCAAGGATAGAGGATAATTACCCAATTATAGTAATTTTGAAAAGTACCTAGAGAGCAATTTTTTTCTAGGTACTTTTCATTTGAAAACCAGTTAGAGGATTTTCATGAGATCTTTCATTCCCTCGCTGGCACCTTTCTGAATCTGTGTTACTCGACCTCCAACATTGATAGGATTGGGATCGATGAGATAGATTGGGGCATCGGGCTTTGCATAATGCATGAGTCCTGCAGCTGGGTAGACTACTAGCGATGTGCCAATAATTATCAGGATATCAGCCTCTTGCACCTCCTCGGCAGCTATGGTGATGTTTGGAACAGCCTCGCCAAAGAATACAATAAACGGACGAAGCAAAGAGCCATCGCCAGCCTTGGTGCCTGGCTCAATCTCGCAATTCTCAGGAGTAAGCTGAATCTGATAGCGTGGATCATCGACATCGCGACTAGAGCAAACCTTCATCAGTTCGCCATGCAGGTGGATAACTTTTGACGAACCAGCCATCTCGTGCAGGTTGTCTACATTCTGTGTTACCACCGTTACATCATAGTCTTTCTCGAGTTCGGCCACCAGTTTGTGCCCCTCGTTAGGCTTTACTCCCCAGCATTTCTTGCGGAGCATATTGTAGAAGTTGGTAACGAGCGTGGGGTCGGATAGCCAACCCTCGTGAGTAGCTACTTTCTGAACGGGATAATTCTCCCAAAGGCCATCGGCATCGCGGAAAGTCTTGAGTCCGCTTTCTACCGACATTCCTGCACCTGTAAGTACAACAATCTTTTTCATACGAATATTTTTATAGTTTGATGTTGCAAAATTACAATTTTTCTGCTATAAAAAAGAAAATTTAGCAATTATATTGCATAAGATAGAGAAAAAAAGTGTAACTTTGCAGCCGTTTTTTAAACGATTACACATTATTAATAAATAGAGAATGGATAAATTAAGTTATGCTTTAGGTCTGGGCATCGGTCAGCAGTTGGCTCAGATGGGTGCTGAAAACATCAGTGCCGAGGATTTTGCACAGGCCATCAACGATGTATTGAAGGGCAACGAGCTGAAGGTTTCGCACCGTGATGCTCAGACAATCGTACAGGATTATTTCCAGAAGCAGGAGCAGAAGCTCCAGGCTGAGCGTGCCGAGAAGGGAAAGGCACATAAGGAGGCAGGCGAGAAGTTCCTTGCCGAGAATGGTAAGAAGGGCGAGGTGGTAACACTGCCTAGCGGACTGCAGTATCAGGTGCTGAAGGAGGGTAATGGTAAGAAGCCATCAGCC
Source organism: uncultured Prevotella sp. (assembly GCA_900322175.1). GTDB lineage: Bacteria > Bacteroidota > Bacteroidia > Bacteroidales > Bacteroidaceae > Prevotella. Next base: position 39,404 of record ONYZ01000020.1, on the reverse strand, counting down.
AAGGATACCGTAATGTGTCACTACGAGGGTACACTTATCGACGGAACAGTATTTGATAGTTCATATCAGCGCGGCGAGCCCGCTACATTCCCACTCCAGCAGGTTATCGCTGGTTGGACTGAGGGACTGCAGCTGATGCAGGAGGGTGCCAAGTATCGTTTCTTCATCCCTTACCGTTTGGCTTACGGCGAGGGTGGTGCAGGCGCATCTATCCCCCCATTCGCAGCTCTGATCTTCGACGTAGAGTTAATACAAGTAGTTTAAAAATAATAAAAGAAAGCAATGAAAAAGATTTCAATTGTAGCCGTTCTGGCTATCGCTGCTGCTGGTTTTACAGCATGTGGCAATCAGGGCCCAAAAGCCAATCTGAAGACTGACGTAGACACCATGAGCTACGCTATCGGTATGGCTCAGACTCAGGGTCTGAAGGAGTATCTCGTAGGTAGTCTCGATGTAGATACTGCTTACATGGCTGAGTTTATCAAGGGTCTTAACGAGGGTGCCAACGCTGGCGACAACAAGAAGAAGGCTGCCTACTATGCAGGTATCCAGATTGGTCAGCAGATTGCTAACCGTATGGTTAAGGGTATCAACCACGAGGTGTTCGGTGAAGACTCTACCAAGACTATCTCTCTGAAGAATTTCCTCGCTGGATTCATCAGCGGTACTACTGGCAAGAAGGGTCTGATGACTCCCGACTCTGCTCAGGAGGTTGCTCAGCGCCTGATTCAGTCAATCAAGGCTAAGGAGCTCGTTAAGACATACGGTCCTAACAAGGAGGCTGGTGAGAAGTTCCTTGCTGACAACGCTAAGAAGGACGGTGTGAAGACCCTGCCTTGTGGTGTACAGTACAAGGTTATCAAGGAGGGTACAGGTGCTATCCCATCTGATACCTCACTGGTAAAGGTTAACTACGAGGGTCGTCTTATCAACGATACTATCTTCGACAGCTCTTACAAGCGTGGCGAGCCTGCTACATTCCGTGCCAATCAGGTTATCAAGGGTTGGACCGAGGCTCTTACACACATGCCTGCTGGTTCTGTTTGGGAGGTTTACATTCCACAGGATTTGGCTTATGGCGAGCGTGCTCAGCGTAACATCGATCCTTTCTCAGCTCTGATCTTCAAGATCGAACTGATTGAGGTTAATCCAAAGAAGAAGTAAATGAAAAAGTCTCTTATTATTGCACTCGCCCTTGTGGCGGGTGCTTCTTTATCTACAGTTGATGCCAAGAAAAAGAAGGTAGTAGTTAAGGAAGAGGCTCCCGTGGTGGAGGCTTTCAAGTTGGCAACTAGCTCAGACACTATCAGCTATATGGCAGGTATGAGTAGCACTGTCGGTCTGGTAAACTTCCTGCTTCAGCAGAAGGTTGATACTGCCTACATGGCCGACTTTGTATGTGGATTCAATGAGACAGTTTCAAAGAATCTTGATGACCCCAAGCAGAAGGCTTATATGATGGGTACCCAGATTGCCCAGCAGTTGGTTGACCGTATGCTGCCTGGTGTAAAGAAGGAACTTGAGGGCTCGGCTGATTCTCTCGTGTCAAGCGTGTTCTTCAAAGGTTTTACTGATGCTCTGATGCTGGATACAACCTTCTTCAAGGTAAATGATGCCGAAAAGCAATTCAAGGCTAAGATGGCAGCAGTACAGGCTGATAAGGAAGAGCGCCTTTATGGTCCTAATCGCGATGCTGGTAGAAAGTTCCTGTCAGAGAATGCCAAGAAGGATGGTGTGATAACACTGCCTAGCGGACTTCAGTACAAGGTGTTGACACAGGGTACTGGTGCTGTGCCTACAACCAGCGATAAGGTTAAGGTACACTACGAGGGACGCCTGATAGATGGAACAGTGTTCGATGCTTCAAAAAAACATGGCGACGAACCCGCAGAATTCCGTCCTACTGATGTTATCAAGGGTTGGACTGAGGCTCTGACCATGATGCCTGTAGGTTCAAAGTGGCAGGTTTATATACCATTCGAACTGGCTTACGGCAATCGTGATGCAGGACAGATAAAGCCTTACAGCGCTTTGATTTTCGACATCGAACTTGTAGGAATAGTTGATAACAAGCCAGCGGCTTCAGAAACCGGAAAAGCGAAGAAACCTACATCGGGCAAAAACGTAAAAACAAAGAAAATAACAAAGAAATAAGTAAGTGTGTCACGAAAGTGACGCACTTTTTTAATTTTTTCTCCAAAAAAGTTGCACTATTCGATAAATTTGCTTACTTTTGCTAACAAAATGTAACCAAAAGGGAATTTAATGGAGAAAATTGATTTTCTGGACAAGAAGATACTGAGTATTCTTTCCAAGAATGCGCGTATTCCTTTCAAGGATGTAGCCGCAGAGTGTAATGTATCGAGAGCCGCTATCCACCAGCGTGTTCAGCACCTTATCGATGCTGATGTTATTACTGGTAGTGGTTTTGATGTTAATCCTAAAAGTCTAGGCTATTCTACTTGTACCTATGTAGGCATCAACCTTGAGAAAGGTTCGATGTATAAAGATGTGGTAGAACGTCTGAAACTCATACCTGAGGTGGTAGAGTGCCACTTTACTACTGGTCCATATACGATGTTGGTAAAGCTCTATGCTAGAGATAATGAGCAGTTGATGGATCTTCTTAATGGAAAACTGCAGGGGACACCTGGAGTTGTAGCCACAGAAACACTTATCTCGCTGGAGCAGAGTCTTAAGCGTGAGATACCCATCGTGCTCGACGAAGACGATAAATAACTATGAGCAGATTTGACCTTCAGTCGCATCTGAATGATGTCTATGCTCACTACCCAGAGGCAGACAAGCGTCCTGTTATCGGTATAACTGGTAATTACGATGAGCTTACCTGCAAGTTGGGTCGTGGGTATTATCAGTCGGTAGTAGAGGCAGGTGGTGTACCTGTTGTAATACCTCCTGTGGCTGATAAGCATGTGATAATCAATACATTGGAGCATATCGATGCCCTGATATTAAGTGGCGGTGCTGATATCAACCCGCTTTGGGCTGGTGAAGAACCATCTACCAAACTTCACGGTATCAATCAGGAGCGAGATCTCCCTGAATTACTGATAGCCCGCTTGGCTTATAATCGACAGATACCTATGTTGGGCATCTGTAGGGGAATCCAGACTCTGGCTGTAGCTTTTGGGGGTAAGGTCAGTCAGGATATAGGCGATGTGGCTACCGTAAAGCACTCGCAGGATGCTGATCGTTCGGAAGCTACTCACAGTGTTTTTATTGAAGAAGATTCTGTATTATATGGTCTGTACGGCAGTGATAAACTGATGGTTAACTCTTTCCACCATCAAGCTGTAGCTGATGGAGGCGACATATTCAGAATTGTTGCCAAGTCGGCTGATGGTATCGTTGAGGCTATGGAGAGTACAGAGTTCAAGTCGATACTTGGTGTACAGTGGCATCCTGAGTGTATGGCAGATGGACTGCCATTGTTCCAGTGGTTGGTTGGCGAGGCAAAGAGCTATTGCGAGGCACATACTACCCACGACAGGGTTCTCACTCTTGATACGCATTGCGATACTCCAATGTTCTTCCCTCAGGGAATACACTTTGACCATCGCGACCCAAAGATATTGGTCGATTTGCATAAGATGACTGAGGGCCGGCAGGATGCTACCATCATGGTTGCCTATCTGCCGCAGCCTACTGATAATCCAAGAGATTTCGCAGACAACATCTTCGACCAGATAGAGGTTATTGTAAGTCAGAATAGCGATTACATCCGTATTGCCAGCACTCCACACGACCTGTGGATGAATAAGCATCAAGGTCTGAAGAGCATAATGCTTGGTATCGAGAATGGTATCGCCATCGATGGCAAACTTGAGAATCTGCAGCATTTTGTAGATAGAGGCATCGTGTATATGACCTTGTGTCATAATGGAGATAACGACATCTGTGATTCGGCCTCGAAAACTCAGCACACTCATCATGGTGTGAGCGAGTTTGGCGAGAAGGTTATCAAGGAGATGAATCGTCTGGGTGTAATGGTAGATATGAGTCATGCTGGCGAGGAGAGTTTCTATCAGGCACTCGAGATAAGCAACAAGCCTATAGTTTGTAGCCATTCTTCGGCCCGTGCACTATGCGATCACCCACGAAATCTTACTGACGATCAGATGCGCGCCCTGGCCAAAAAGGGTGGTGTTGCCCAGACCACCATCTATCATGGCTTCTTGAAGAAGGATGGCGAGGCAACTATCAATGATGTGATAGCCCATTTGGAACATGCTATCAATGTGATGGGTATAGATCATGTTGGACTTGGAACAGATTTCGATGGTGATGGAGGCGTGAGAGGTTTGGCCGATTCTTCGGAATTGATTAATTTCACTCGCAGATTGCTTGCTCGCCGATTCAGTGAACAGGATATCCAGAAAATCTGGGGAGGTAACTTCCTGCGTGTGATGGAAGAAGTACAGAAGAAATAGTGGAAAGAGGTAAGTGAAATGTGAAATGTAAATATGAAAAATATGAAAATAGATAATAAAGCTTTTGTGATGAATTTTTTGCGGGTAGGAGTTATCTCCTTCCTCTTTCCTCTTTCCACTTTCCTCTTGCTATCTTGTGGAAATCTGCGTAAGCAGACTACAGGAGAGTCGGCTTCGTTGCAACCTGTTGGTCCTGTGTTCTGTGCTGATAGTGCTTATCAGTATTGCCAGAATCAGTGTGATTTTGGTCCTAGAACCATGAACAGCAAGGCTCATGATGATTGTGAGCAGTGGATAGTTAGTAAGTTCAAGGGCTTTGGAATGGAAGTTGTCTCGCAGAAAGCTGTGCTTAAAGGTTATGATGGTACATCGCTTAACAGCACAAATATCATAGCAAGCTATCGTTCCGACCTGGCAGACCGCATATTGCTCTGTGCTCATTGGGATAGTCGTCCTTGGGCTGATAATGATCCAGAAGAGGCAAATTGGAAGACTCCTGTGATGGCTGCTAACGATGGCGCATCAGGTGTTGGTGTGATGCTCGAAATAGCCAGGTTGCTATCGGCAGACACTCTGAAACTTGGTGTCGATTTTATCTGTTTCGATGCAGAAGACTGGGGCATTCCCCAGTGGAGCGATGCTAGCGAAGATGGCAATTCATGGGCTCTTGGTGCCCAGTATTGGTCGGCCAATCTGCATAAGAAGGGATATAATGCCCGTTTTGGAATACTGCTTGATATGGTAGGAGGTCAGGGGGCACAGTTCTATAAGGAGTCTAAGTCCGTACAGTATGCCAGCAGTGTTGTTGATAAGGTATGGCGTGCTGCTCAGGTGGTGGGCTATGGAAGCATGTTCCCCAACCAGCTTGGTCCTGGTATTACCGACGACCATCTGCCTGTGAATACAAAGGCCAAGATTCCTACTATCGACATCATCCCTTATTATCCTAGTTGCGAACAGAGTGGTTTCGGACCAACTTGGCATACCGTCAACGACGATATGGCACACATAGATAAGAATACCCTACAAGCAGTAGGGCAGACTCTTATCCAGGTGATCTTCTCTGAGAAGTAATCTTATTTCTTGGGTTGTTCAGCTTCGAGCTTGTATACTGCTCCTGTAAGTGGGTGGAGTTGTAGGTGCGTGGTATATTTCTTGTTGAACAACGCTCCGCTTAGCAATTCTACATTTCCGAACTGTCCGGCAGGGAACTCGTTTGCTACAATCTTTTCCTTGGCGTCAGCGATTGTAGATCGCATCCTGCCAGGGATATTTACGTAGATGCCCGAAAGTTGTTGGTTAAATAATAGCTTTAATCCTTTCTTTGGCTCGGCAGGTGCAGGTGTTGCTACCGTTTTCAGGTCCTCTATATATATATAATAAGGTGTACCTGAAAGGTCGTCGCTGTCAACAAGTCCGAAATCGGATGAGAAACGGAACAAGACATCACGCTTTACTGGCTTGTCGGCTATGTATGTAAATGTGTGAGTGGTGGTGTCTCTCAATGTTACACCTGTGAACAAACTTGTAAGAGCCTGGTCTTGAGTGGCCAACTCCTGAAGCATAAGTCTAAGTTGTACACCATCTTTAGGCATAAATTCGGCTTGCCCCTTAGCCAGCATTCCACGACTCTCACGTATCTCATAAATCTCCTGGGCAGTAAGTTCTGCCATCTTAGATATGCTGCCAGCAGAGAGAATCTCCTCACTCATATACTTGTGTGGATTGATAGCTGTCTTTGCTGCTCTTGGCGCAGGCTGTAGCTTGGCTAATACCTGTGGCTTGATGTCCTCGTTGATAGCCAATAAAATTCCATCGTCAGATAGTCTTACATTGCATGCAGAGGTCCTCGAGTCGTATTTTACTGCAAAGCACTTTGATGTGTCGGCTACGGCAAATGGATCCTGGCGGACAGATATCAGTCGATACCTTGTATATGCTACTGATGGTACATCCTTTATTCTAAGGTATTTCTCTGAATACTTGCAAAACTCTCCTGGGGTATAGGTGGTCTTCTCTATCTGCAGAGTAATGCTTATAGCAGTCTTGGGGAGATAGTAAACTGCTCCCTCGCTGGTTACTCCTGGCTTATACTGACTGATAACAGTTTGAGCCAGCGAGCAGGTTGTGCCTAATATTAAGGCTATAATAAGAGTTGAAAATCTTCTCATTCGTAAAGACGTTTAAATGCGTAAGGCAGATTTTTTATCAGATCGCTGGCTATAACACTTTCTTCGCCCAGTTCGCTGGCAGCTATGTCGCCAGCCAGACCGTGTAGATACATTCCCACGATACAAGCGTTCTCCTGATTATATCCACGAGCCAGCAATCCTGTTATGATGCCTGTAAGCACATCGCCGCTACCAGCTGTAGCCATACCGGCATTGCCCGTAGAGTTGAAGATGATATGCCCGTCAGGCAAGCACAGTGATGTGTGATGTCCCTTAAGCAGAACGTATGCCTGTAAGCGCTCAGCTAAATCACGAGCTTTCATCAATCGCTCGAAACTATCGCTAGATGGACCTTCCAAGCGGTCGAACTCCTTAGGGTGGGGTGTCATAATTATACCCTTGGGCAATTGCTGTAACCATGCACGATGATTGGACAGAACATTTATCGCATCGGCATCAACCACGATAGGGCACTGAGTGCGTCGCAACTGTGCAATGATGGCAATAGCTGTCTGTTCGCTAGTTCCCAGTCCTGGACCAATGCCCAAAGCGTTGAAATCCTCCGTGTCCACTGCTTCAGAGAAGGTTGTCTCCTCCTTGTCGAACTGGATGATAGCCTCGGGTACACTAATCTGCAGTATGGCGCTATTACGCTTAGGTGTATGGGTAGTAACCTTTCCTGCTCCTACTCTCAGACAGGCTTTGGTAGCCAGAACAGATGCTCCACACATACCATAGCATCCAGCAATAATCAGAGCGTTACCCATTTTGCCTTTGTGAGCAAATGGATCGCGCTTAAGTAGGCGAGGGCGTATATCGTTATCTTCTAGCAATGTGTAGTTTGCATCTATCTTTTCGATACCCTGTTTGCTCAGACATATATCAAGAACCTTAAGTTGTCCGATGAACTGCTGATTCTCGGCGAAGAGGAATGACAACTTAGGCAACTGTAGGGTCAGCGTCATATTAGCACGGATGATGTTTGCCCTTACGTTGTATGTGTTGTCCTCCGTCATCAGTCCTGAAGGAACGTCGATACTTACTACTTCGGCATGCGATGCATTGATATATTTCACGAGTGATGCAAATCCTCCGGCAAGAGGCTTGTTTAGTCCTGAGCCAAATAGTCCGTCGATTATCAGCATCCCCTCTGCCAACTGTGGTGGTTCAAACTCCTGAGTAACCTCAATCAAAGCCTTTGAACGCTTCTCGATGAGGCGCTTCTTGTTTGCCAGACAGTCTTCTGACAGATGGTCGGATATATTAAAAAGGTATGCCGATACATCGTAGTTCTTGTCGATAAGCATTCTGCCCACAGCCAAAGCATCTCCGCCATTATTACCTGGACCGGCAAATATGATCACAGGAGTATTACTATCCCAATTATCGGTGATGGCTTGAGTCAATGCTTTAGCAGCACGCTCCATTAGGTCGATGGACTTAATGGGCTCATTCTCTATCGTGTATTTGTCCAATTCATGGACCTGTGCGCTAGTAAATATCTTCATAATGGTGCAAAAATACGAAAAAATTGCTAATGAATGACGGAGTTTGGCAGAATTTTTGTAATTTTGCACAAATTTTTAATTCTTTCAGCATATGGGTATTGTTAAGATTAAGGATAAGTCGTTCAAGATCTCCATTACAGAGGCGGAGATTAAGGAACATGTAAAGGCAGTTGCACAGCAGATAAGTAAGGACATGGAGGGCAAGAATCCTCTGTTGTTGGGTGTGCTTAATGGCGCTTTTATGTTTGCTGCCGACTTGATGCGTGAGATAACGATTCCTTGTGAGATCTCGTTCGTAAAGCTTGCCTCATATCAGGGCACTACCTCTACAGGAAAAATCAAGGAGGTGTTCGGTATCAATGAGGATCTGACTAATCGTACAGTGATTATTGTTGAGGATATTGTAGAGAGCGGACTCACCATGAAGCAGATGATAGAATCACTTGGTACACGTAATCCTGAATCTATCCATATCTGCACCCTTTTCTTCAAACCAAGCAAACTGAAGGAGGATATTAATCCAGAATATGTGGCATTCAGCATTCCAGATGATTTTATTCTGGGCTATGGTCTTGATTACGATCAGCAGGGTCGTGGACTTAAAGATGTATATACAATAATAGATTAAATACTTAAATTAAACTAAAATCATCGGGATAATGAAGAATATTGTGATTTTTGGTGCTCCTGGCTCAGGCAAGGGAACACAGAGTGATAAGATGATTGAGAAGTACGGACTTAACCACATCTCAACAGGTGACGTGCTTCGTGGTGAAATCAAGAAGGGTACAGAACTGGGTAAGACTGCTGCCAGCTTCATTGAGAAGGGACAGCTTATTCCCGATGACCTGATGGTTAGCATTCTCGCTTCTGTTTACGACAGTTTCGGACGCGACAGCAAGGGTGTGATCTTCGACGGATTCCCCCGCACCATCCCACAGGCCGAGGCTCTTAAGAAGATGCTCGATGAGCGTGGCGATAAGGTGGCTGCTATGATCGAACTTGATGTTCCTGAGGACGAGTTGATGAAGCGACTCATCCTGCGTGGACAGCAGAGCGGACGTGCTGACGACAATGAGGAGACAATCAAGAAGCGTCTCGTGGTTTACCATTCTCAGACTATGCCTCTCATCGAGTGGTACAAGGGTGAGGGTGTTCACTATCATATCGACGGTCTTGGCGAGCTCGACCGCATCTTTGCAGACATTTGCCAGGTTATTGACAATATCTAAATGGAGAGTAATTTCGTAGACTACGTTAAGATTTACTGCCGCTCTGGTAAGGGAGGTAAGGGCAGTATGCACTTGCGCCATGTAAAGTATAATCCCAACGGAGGTCCTGACGGTGGTGATGGTGGAAAGGGTGGAAGCATCATTCTACGTGGAAACCATAACTACTGGACTCTGCTCCACTTGAAGTACGAGCGCCATATCTTCGCCGAACACGGAGGTAATGGTGGCCGCGACAAGTGTCATGGTACCGATGGTAAGGATGTGTATATCGATGTGCCATGTGGTACAGTGGTATATAATGCCGAAACAGGTAAGTATGTCTGCGATGTTACATACGATGGTCAGGAAGTTATGCTGCTTAAGGGCGGACGTGGCGGACTGGGCAATTTCCAGTTCCGTACATCTACCAATCAGGCTCCTCGCTATGCACAGCCAGGAGAGCCTATGCAGGAGATGACCATCATTCTTGAACTGAAATTATTAGCTGATGTAGGCTTGGTGGGCTTTCCTAATGCAGGAAAGTCTACCCTTGTCTCATCGCTGTCAAATGCCAAGCCTAAGATAGCAAATTACCCCTTTACCACTATGGAACCCTCGCTTGGCATTGTGGGCTATCGCGATAACAAGTCATTCGTTATGGCCGATATCCCAGGAATCATTGAGGGCGCTTCTGAAGGTAAAGGCCTGGGACTCAGGTTCTTACGTCATATAGAGCGAAACTCGCTGTTGCTCTTTATGGTGCCTGGTGATACCGATGATATTAAGCGAGAGTACGAAATTTTGCTCAACGAACTTCAGCAGTTCAACCCTGAGATGCTGGATAAGCATCGTGTGCTGGCAGTGACCAAGTGCGACCTCCTGGACGAGGAACTTATCGAGATGCTTAAGGAGACTCTGCCTAGCGATCTTCCTGTAGTGTTTATCTCAGCTGTAACAGGTTTTGGACTTGATGAACTCAAAGACGTGCTGTGGAGCGAGCTCAATTCTGAAAGTAATAAGCTTAATGCCATCACATCCGAGGACTCTTTGGTGCATCGCGACAAGGATATGAGCGTATTTGCTCAAGAACTTGCTGATGAGGGCGAAGACGAGGATATTGAGTATATTGACGAGGAAGAAATCGAAGATTTGGAAGATTTTGAATTTGAGGATATTGACGACGGAGAATAATCTCGCGCAACTATTTTTAGCAATTTTAAAAAAAGTTGCCGATTTATAACATTAAATCCGAAAATTTTCCTAACTTTGCAGCGAAATTTAAATCATCCGGATTTTTATCCGCTAATTATTTAATTAAAACAGTAAAAAGTTTATGCAGAAAAGATTGCTCTTTCTGGTTGCTTTGATGTTGACGTTCTCGTTAACATTGTTGGCACAAATCACAACTTCAAGTATGGCTGGAAAGGTGACCCTCGACAATGCGAATGGAGAGGAAGTCATTGGTGCTACAGTTGTGGCTGTACACGAGCCTTCTGGTACTCGTTACACAGCAGTGACTAATACCACAGGTCGTTTCTCGATCAATGGTATGCGTACTGGTGGTCCTTACAATGTGACCATCTCTTACATCGGTTTCCAGCCTAAGACCGTCAAGGGAGTAACTCTCCAGCTGGCTGAAACTTACAACCTTAATGTATTCCTGTCAGAGGACGCTACTGAGCTTGCTGAGGTTATCGTAAGTGGTAAGGCTTCGAAGTTTGCCGCTGAAAAGACGGGTGCTGCTACTAACATCAACAATGCACAGATTACGAACATGCCTACAGTGTCTCGTAGCATTACAGACTTTACTCGTCTGTCTCCTTATGGAGGTAATGGTATGAGCTTCGCTGGTAGCGATGGTCGTAATGCTAACTTCACCGTTGATGGAGCTAACTTCAACAACAACTTCGGTTTGAGTTCAGGTCTTCCTGGTGGTGGTAACCCAATCTCTATCGATGCTATCGAGGAGTTGCAGGTTGTTATCTCTCCTTACGATGTCCGTCAGACCAACTTCATCGGTGGTGGTGTAAACGCTATTACCAAGTCTGGTACAAACACCTTCAAGGGTACTGCATATATCTATCATCAGAATGAGAATATGCGTGGTGATGCTATTGGTAGCAACCAGCTTAGTGGCTCACGTGAAAAGGATCGTACCACAACCTATGGTTTCACTCTGGGTGGCCCAATCATCAAGAACAAGTTGTTCTTCTTTGCTAATGGTGAAATGGTTAAGATTCCTAGCGTCGTAAACCGTTGGCAGGGATCAGATGACGAGCATCCTGCAGATCCAGACAATTATGTTTCTCGTACAACAAAGGCTGATCTTCAGGCTGTTTCTGACTATGTTGCCCGCAAGTATGGTTATGATACAGGTAGTTACACTAGTTTCCCCGCAGATAAGAGTAATTACAAGATTTTGGCTCGTTTGGACTGGAATATTACAGACAGGCATCATTTAGCTCTTCGCTACAATTACACTAAGAATAGAAACTGGAGTTCTCCTAATGCTTCTTCTATGGATGGTGGTTCGCGTATGGCTGATGCTCGTATGTCAAAGTCATCTATGTCATTCGCCAACTCAATGTATGCAATGGATAATATCGTTCATTCATTTACTTTCGATTTGAATAGCCGTTTTACTGATAATCTTTCTAATCAGTTGCTTGCTACATATTCTAAGTTGGACGATATTCGTGATTCTAATTCATCTCCATTCCCATTTATTGATATTACTTATGATGGAAATAACTACATGGCTTTAGGTTATGAACTGTTTACTTGGAATAACGCTGTTCACAATACTATTTGGAACATTAAGGATGATGTGACCTATTACATGGGCGCACATAAGTTCACCGCTGGTGCAAGCTATGAGTATCAGATGGCTGACAATATGTATATGCGTAATGGAACTGGCTACTATCGTTTCAATGCTACAGATGATATGTGGCAGAATGGTGTTCTAAACCCAGAGCTTCTCTTTAATAGTGATCCAGAGGTAGTAGCGCTTACTTATGGTTACGATGGTAAGGAGGATCCTGCTGCACGTGTACAGTTCAATAAAATTGGTGTATATGCACAGGATGACTGGAACATCCTTGACAATTTCAAGCTTACATACGGATTACGTGTCGATGGCTTGTTCTTTAACAATAAAGACTTGATGACTAATCAGGCTATCTATGATCTTGATTATAATGGTCGTCATATTGATACAGGAGCATGGCCTTCGTCTAAGTTGACTTTCTCTCCACGTATTGGTTTTACATGGGATGTATTTGGTGATAAGAGCCTGAAGGTACGTGGTGGTTCTGGTCTGTTCTCTGGTCGTCTGCCTCTCGTATTCTTTACCAATATGCCTACAAACTCTAATATGGTACAGTATAAGGGTATTTGGAATGGTGATGGTAAGAATAGCGGTATGAAAGTTGATATGTCACAGTTTGCTGGCAATATCATGACTGGTAATACTCTCCGTGACTATGTTATCGCTAAGGGTCTTGGTCCTGAGACTATTTCTCCAGATAAGGGCGTTGCAGGTTCTTCTATTAACGCTGTTAATCCTGATTTCAAGATGCCACAGGTATGGAAGACATCTTTGGCAATTGACTACCAGATTCCTGTAAGCTTCCCATTCACAGCTACTATTGAGGGTATCTTCAATAAAACTGTCAATGCGGTATGTATTTCAGACTGGAGCATTAAGGACGTGGGTGGATTCGCCCGTCTAAATGGAGCAGACAATCGCGCTCTTTATCAGGACTTTAAGTATACTTATGAAGTTGATGGTAAAACCAAGTCGATGCCTAATGCGTTTGTTCTTGATAACACTAGCAAGGGTTACGGATGGTCATTCAATGCTATGCTGAATGCACAGCCTGCTGATTGGGTTAGCTTGATGGCTTCTTATACACATACAGTTAATAAGGAAGTAACAGGTATGCCAGGTTCTGATGCATCTTCAGCATTCACTTATATTCCTTGTAATCAGGGTCCAAACAATGTTGCACTGCATAACTCACAGTATGTAACTCCTGATCGTTTTGTTGCCAGTGCAACTATTCACGACAAGAGTGGCAACCACTACTCATTCATTTATGAGACTTGGCGTGGAGGTTATAATACTTCATACCTTGTAAGTAACGATATGAATGGTGATGGCTATCAGTATGATGTAGTTTATATTCCAACCGATGCTGAGGTTCAGAGCAATCAGTTCCGTTTCGTAAGCGAGGACGACAAGACCCGCTTCATGGACTTTGTACATAGCGATGATTATCTGAGCGGTCACCAAGGTAAATATGCTGATGCTTACAGTGTATATTCTCCATGGGTACATCGTGTAGACTTTAGCTACAAACATGATTTCAAGGTTAACGTAGGTCAGACTAAGCATATGCTGCAGTTGAGCTTCGATATGAAGAATGTTCTGAATTTCTTCAATAGCGAGTGGGGTGTAGCAAAGATTGCTAATCTGGATTACAGTACAGCACCAAACAATGGTGTCCAGTACTCACGTATCTTGAAGTACGAAGGTGTAGATGCTGATGGATATGCAACCTTCTCAACACCAAAGACCATCAACGGCAATACTTCTAAGTGGAATTCTTACAATACACTTGGTCAGTGCTGGTATGCTTCTATTGGTATCAAGTATTTCTTCAATTAAGAATTTAGAATCAAAGATTAAGATATGAAACTTAAATATTTTATTCCAGCTTTTATGGCTGTTATTGCTATGTTGGTTGGATGTAGTACGGATAATGACCCCATCTATCTTGGTGAGATTAGCGTATCATCATCTTATGTAGCAATTGATAAAGAAGGTGGCTCAACACCTGTTACTGTGAAAGCAGTTGGAGATTGGGCTTTTGACACTGCTAGCATTCCAGAGTGGCTTACTGTATCACCATTGAGCGGTTCTGCAGGTGAGTCAACTATCACATTCTCTGCGGGTGCAGGAGCTGGTCGTACAGCTGCATTGAAGGTAAGATGTGCTGGTGTTACTCAGGAGATTAATGTGATTCAGGGCCTCGCAGAGGTTTCTAATGCTACTGTGGCTGAGGTTATGGCTGGTCCTGATGCCAAGACTTATCGTGTAAAGGGTGTTGTAACAGGTATTGCAAATACTGTTTACGGCAACTGGTATATGAATGATGGAACCAGCGATACAGATCTTTATATTTATGGTACTCTTGATAAGAATGGTAAGGATGGACAGAACAACTCTATCGCAGCATGGGGTATCGAGGTTGGTGATGAAATCACTATTGAAGGTCCAAAGACCACTTATAATGGAACTGTTGAGTTGGTAAATGTATCTGTTGTAAGCATTAGCAAGTCTCTGATTAAGTGTGATTCTCTAACAATTGCTGGTGAGAAGGTGACAGATGCTGTGTTGCCAATTGAAGGCGGAGATGTAGTTGCTCATTTGACCTGTAAGGCTACAGGAGTTGCCATCGAGATTCCTGAGGCTGCTAAGGATTGGTTGTATGTTACCTCGACAACTGCTGGTGATAATCCAACAGTAACATTCCGTGCTTTGGAGAATAAGGGTGCTGATCGTAGTGTTAATGTTACCTTCAAGACTACAGATGGTTCTAAGACTTATTCTGCAGGTGCTGTTATTTCTCAAAAGGGCGTAGCAAAGGGTAAGGGAACTGATACAGATCCTTATAATGTAGCTGCTGCACTGAATTATACAAGAGCTCTTGGTGCTGATGTTAAGTCAGATAAGGATGTCTATGTAAAGGGTATTATTTCAAGTGTTAAATACGAGTATAGCGCTCAGTATGGCACAGCTACCTATAATATCTCTGACGATGGTACTGAGAATGGTGTATTCACTGTTTATAGTAGCTTGTATTATGACAATCAGGCTTGGGAAGAAGGTAACGACCAGATTAAGGTTGGCGATGAGGTTGTTGTTGTAGGAAAGGTTATTTACTATAAGGGTACAACTCCTGAGTTTGCAAGCAAAGAAAACTGGCTGTATTCACTTAATGGTAAGACTTCATGTGTTACTGCAAGTGTTGCAGAATTTATAGATGCTGCAGAAGATGCAACTAACTATAGTCTGACTGGCGTACTTACCAAGCTGTACTATTATAAGGAGAATGTTGCAGGTTTCTATATCAAGGACTTCTCTGGTGAGACTTTGGTTTACAAATCTGATGGTTTTACAGGAACAGAGGCCAAGGTAGGTGATATTGTAAACGTAATAGGTAAGCGTGGTAGCTATAAGGGTACTGTCCAAATGACAAACAGCAAATTCAAACTTGAGCATGCTGTTACTCCTGTAACTATTGCAGAGTTCCTGTCAAAGCCTGATGATAAGACTGTTTACTATATGGTAACTGGTACTATCAAGTCTCTGCTTGGCAGTAATGGTAAAGAGAATGACTATGGTAACCTATATCTCACAGATGGTACCAACGAACTTTACGTTTATGGTTGCTATCCAGGATGGGGTGCTACTGGCGATGATCGTAAGTTCTTTATCAAGGACAATAACATTAAAGTCGGTGATGAGTTGACCATGATTGGTTACAAGGATACTTATAAGGGACTCGTAGAGCTCTGCGGTGGTTGTAACTACGCTTTTAAGCACGCAGAATAATACATTCAAGAATATTATTTGCTCCCGATGCCATTAGAGGCATTGGGAGCATTTTTTCCTAAAACCAAGATAATTAATATTGAGTATACAATGAAGAAATCTCTACTTTTTCTTTTTGTCCTTTCTGTTTGCTCGGCTTGGGCACAGGGACCAAACGAAACAGGAACTTATTATCAGGCGGCTGATGGTAAGAAAGCTGAAGAACTAAAATCTGCCCTTTTCTCTATTATAAGTCCACATACCATTCAGTCGTATACCCCAGGCGTATGGGATGCTATTAATTCCTATGATATTCGTGAAGATGGAATGATTTGGGAAATATATTCGGGAATTGGTAGTTATACTCCAATTGAAGATCAGGACAAGGGACAAGATGTAGAAGAAGGAAAAAAGTATAATCGTGAACATGCGATGCCTAAGAGTTGGTTTAATGAAGCTACTCAGGATAATTATACTACCAATGTATATCCTATGTATACAGACCTTCATCATCTTTTTCCTACAGACCGCTTAATTAACACAATGAGATCAAACTATCCTTATGGAGAGGTTGGTGAAAATATAACAGATCAGTCACAGGGAGGTTTTTCAAAGTTTGGACGATGTGTTGATAGTCTAGGCTATAAGGTATCTGGATTGAATGGACGTGTATTTGAACCAAACGATCAGTATAAAGGCGATTTGGCTCGTGTATATTTCTATATGGCAACTTGTTATGAGTCATATAAAAACGAAAAAGGTGTTCAGCGTAGTCCACAAGATTGGGATAAGAGCTCGAAAACTATGCTTGATGGTAGCGTATATCCATTCTTCAAGGATTGGGCTCTAAAGATGCTTCTTCGATGGGCAGCTAATGACCCTATAAGTGAGAAGGAGATTAAACGTAATGAGGCAATCTATAAGATTCAGGGTAATCGTAATCCATTTGTCGATTATCCGGGCTTAGAGCAGTATATTTGGGGAAGCAAGAAAGATGATGCTTTCAGCTACGACAACTATGTACCGGTTTCAGCTGGTATCGAAGAGATTGTTAAATCTATTTTCGTTGAGGATGATGGAAAAGTCTACAACCTGCGTGGACAGCGTGTAGATGGAAAGAATCTCAAGAAGGGTATCTACATCCGCAAGAATAAGAAGATGATTGTGAAATAAAGCCAACGGTTACATGGTTACAGCTGTAACCATGTAACCACAGAGGCTTATAAAAGTGTAGCGACAATTATAAACATCTGTATATCAAATAGTTATATTTGTAATTTATTGCTGCATGACGGATAATGGTCACATGGTTACAGCTGTAACCGTGTGACCGTTTTCCGTTTATTAAGGTTTGATAGGGGAAAAACTAAGGGTAGCAAGTACAAACAATAAGGATAATAGGTACAGGATGCCTATTATGATACTGTTTGCCTATACCCAAACGAATATTTGCCTATACGCAAACGGCCATTTGCCTATACCCGATTTGAAACGCAGTTTAGAAATGTGATTTTTTTATATAAAAACTTGCATTCTTTCAAATTATTTTGTATCTTTGCCCCGTAAGTGGAACAAAACGAATTGATTGAATGATGAAAAGACTGTCTACATTACTATTTGTACTTTTGACAATTTCGATTGCAACAATGGCTCAGGTTACTACCTCGGGCATAACAGGTACTGTAATGGCTGGTGGCGAAGAGGCTATTGGTGCCACCATTACTGCTAAGCATGTACCTTCAGGATCGGTATATCGTTCTATAACCAATATCGAAGGACAATATACCCTTACTGGTATGAAGTCGGGTGGCCCTTATGAGGTCGAAATCTCGTATATCGGATTCCAGACCGCCAAGTTTACTGATATACAGTTGGCTCTGGGACAGAATGCAGTGGTTGATGCCACACTAAGCGGGGGGTCGGAGATGATTCAGGAGATAGTGGTTACAGCAAAGGCTAACAACACCATGCGCTCTGACCGCAGTGGTGCTGTTACCAATCTGAATGCTACTCAGATAGCATCTATACCTACCGTTGGTCGCACCATGCTCGATATCATGAAGATGACTCCACAGTCTAGCTCGGCCAGTGGTATGGCGATTGGTGGTGGAAATTACCGTCAGTCGAGTGTTACCATCGATGGTGCATCGTTCAACGACTCGTTTGGTATGGAACCAAGTCCTCTGCCTGGTGGTGGCACACCTATCTCTATTGATGCTCTCGACCAGATGACCGTGTCTATCACTCCATACGATGTTCGTCAGAGCGGATTTACAGGTGGTGGCGTTAATGCTGTAACTAAGAGCGGTACCAATACATCTAAAGGTTCTGTCTATACCTATCTTACCAACTCGCACATGAAGGGTAGCAAGGTGGATGACGTAAAGCTGCCTATTACCGATTCGCATAATTCTACTTTTGGATTTACCGTAGGTGGCCCGATAGTTGAGAACAAACTGTTCTTCTTTCTCAATGGTGAATACGAGGATGTGGTGACTGCTGGTCCTGCTGTTTCGGCAGGTGATGGCAGTTCGCATTATTCGGCCACTAATCGTCGCCCACAACTCTCTGAACTTGAGAGCTTGTCGAGCTATATGCGCAATACATACGGCATTAGCACAGGTCCCTGGCAGGGATACAATATCAAGACTCCTGCTTATCGCATACTGGCACGTGTAGACTGGAATATCAACGACGACCATAAGTTGAATGTACGCTTCACTAAGTCTAATCGCAAGGAGTCAAACCCTGCATCTGCATCACGAAGCATCGGTAGCAATCGCACATCTATTATATATGGTGGAAACCAGAATTCATACGGCAGCAATACCGATTACAGCATGTCGTCGCTCTCTAGCCGATATCTTACTGAGTTCCGTTTTACATCGTTTGCAGCCGAGTTGAACAGTAGGTTTGGCAAACTGCATAACACCCTGCGTGGCACATATTCGTTCCAGGATCAGCCCCGTACTAATGAATATGGCGAGAATGTGCCAGTGGTAGAAATTGTGATGGAAGATGGTCAGGGACACTACCCTTCGTGGGCACTTTTGGGTGATCTGTTCACATATCAGAATGTGGCCCAGACCAAGACGACGGTCATCACTGATGAGTTGAATATACACTTGGGTAAGCATAATCTGTTTGGCGGACTGCAGTACCAGCACGACTATGCTGCTAACGGCTATGCTCAGGCAGGTGCAGGCTATTACGCATTCCAGGCTACTCCAGAGCAAGTGTCTCGTGGCGATTGGGAGCATGTGTTTACTAAGGAGAACACCCGACTGTTTGGTATCACATACGGAAATGGTGCAAATCATTCTCCTTTTATAGCCAAGATGTCAACCAATCAGTGGTCGCTCTATTTTCAGGACAATATGAGCCTGAGCGATCGCTTCCGTATGTCGCTTGGCGTGCGTTTCGAATTACCTTCGTATCCTAGTCTTAAGGATAACTTTAACGAAGCATTCTATAAACTAGGCGATTTGCCAGAAGGCGATCCCAACTATTTCGGTGGACAGCACTTCCGCACAGATAATGTTCCTGATGCCAGCATTTCATTCTCACCACGAGTGGGATTCAACTGGGACATTACAGGCGATCAGAATCTGATACTTCGTGGAGGTACAGGTCTCTTCGTTGGTCGTTTGCCATTTGTATGGCTGATATCAGCAGTAGGCAACTCTGGTATGGGACAGACGTCTTATATTGCATCGCAAACCAAGGGCGTGATTCCTACCTTTACTACCAGTCAGGCTGATATGCTCCAGCAGATAGGTGCAACGAGTATGACCACAATTCCAAGCAGCGCTACTATCCTGAGCGATGATCTGCGCATGCCAAAGACTTGGAAAGCTTCATTGGCTCTCGATGCCAAACTGCCAGGCGATATCGACTTTACTATCGAGGGTATTATGAATAAGGATATTAATCCAGTGGTCGTTTCTAATCGTGATATCTACTGGAATGGCCATTCAACCATCGATCTTGGTCATGGTGATGTTCGTAATCTCATGTCATACTACAACCCCAACTACTCAGCCTATGTACTGGAGAATGCCGGCTCTAAGGCATACTATATATCGCTGAGTGCCCAGTTACGCAAGAAGTTCGACTTTGGTCTCGACCTCTCGGCCAGCTACACTCTGTCTAAGGCCAAGACCTATACCGATGGTATCGGAAACCAGGTGGCTTCGGCTTACAACAACTATCGCAATTCAGTCAATGCAGTCAACGACAACGAACTGGGTTACGCCACTTACGTCGCTCCAAACCGCCTGTTGCTCTCTGCTAGCTATACCCTGAAGCCGTCTAAGAATTCTACATCTCGTATCTCGCTTGTCTACGATGGTTATCAGTATGGCTATCTTACTGATTACGCCTTCAGCCGCTTCTCATATATCTTCTCAACCAATGTAAACAGCGACGCTTTGGCTCCTGCCAATCTGATATATGTGCCAGCATCACGTCAGGAACTTGATAGTTGGGACTTTGCCGAGAGCATGTACGAAGGTAATAAAGTGTATACCGCTGATATGCAGCGCGATGACTTCTGGGCATACATTCAGCAAGACGATTACCTTAAGAATCGCACAGGTAAATATGCTGAGCGCGGAGGTGCCAAGATGCCTTGGCATCATCAGCTCGACTTTAAGTTCGAGCAGGAAGTCCGACTTGACGTGGGCAATACCAAGCATGCACTCCAGTTGGGTGTGGATATACTGAATCTGCCCAACTTCCTGTGCAAGAAATGGGGACTGTATAAGCAGATAGGCGAGACAGCTCTGCTATCTTATAACAACGGCAAGTACAGATATAATACGGTGGATGGTGAGCGACATCTTACCACATTCCGCAACTTCCAGAATCTTGCTTCTACCTATCAGGTAATGTTCACGATACGCTATCTGTTCAACTAACATAGTATTAATCCTCGCCAAAAGGCGGGGATTAATCATTTTTTTTGTGATTGTTACTTAATTATGAATTATAATATGTAACTTTGCACAAAATTTTATCAACCTGATATGAAAATGAAACAAAAGCATCTCGCAATAGCGATATGGCTGGTGGCATTAGTAGTAATAGCCGGAGCCCTGCTTTTATTTGAGAGTGACCAACTGTGGAAGGTACAGCAGAAGAACCTGTTTCTATGCTCTACATTATATTTCAAGGAGCAGTTGGTTGTTCCTGGAGGTCTGCTCACATGGGTAGGCACGTGGTTTACTCAGTTTCTTTATTATCCCTGGTTAGGCGTGCTGATGCTATGTGGCTGGTGGCTTGCGCTGATGGCTATCACCAAACGAGCCTTCCGCATAGCCGATCACTGGGCCATACTGATGCTCATACCAGTAGCTATCCTGCTGATTGCCAATATGGATATGGGCTACTGGATATATATGCTTAAGCTCAGGGGATATTTCTTCGTGTCAACCATTGGTGCAACCATCGTTGCAGCTATGCTATGGGGATTCCGTTGTGTCCCTGATAAGTATTACCTTCGCACAGGTTATATCTTTATTGCATGTGCATTGGGATATCCGCTGTTTGGTATCTACGGTCTGGCTTCTGCCCTACTTATGGGTATATGGTCGTGGCGACTGTCATCTAGTCGTACTGGGGCAATAATAAATAGTATTGTGGCCATACTTAGTGTTGCCGCCGTGCCATTGTTCTGCTATCGCTACGTATACTATCAGGTCAATCTTTCAAATGTACTTTGGGCAGAACTTCCTCTGTTCTACATCACCGAGAATCACCCCACCTATTATATACCTTATTATCTGTTGGCATTGTTCTTCGTCATTCTGACTGTTACCTATAGTTCAGACCGCGAGGGAGGCAAATCGATGAAGAAACCCTACTACCTGGTGTGTCAGGTTGTAATAGCTATCCTGCTTGTGGGTGGTGTATATCACTTCTGGATGAAGGACGAGAACTTCCATCACGAACTCACTATGCAGCACCGTATAGCTGATCAAGACTGGATGGGTGTGATAGATGAGGCTGCTACTCAGCAGGATGAACCCACACGAGCCATCGTGATGATGCGCAACCTGGCCCTGTCGCGACTAGGCAAACAGGGCGATGCAATGTGTCTGTACAAGAATGGTTCAAAGGCCTATGCAGCCCCATTCGGTATGCGACTGATGCTGGTGACTGGTTCGTTGATGTACTACCAGTACGGCATGCTTAACTATTGCAACCGTCTGTGTATGGAGATGGGCGTAGAGTTCGGTTTCCGTACAGAAGACTATCAGTTGCTGGTAAACTGTGCCCTGCTGGAAGGTGATAAACCATTGGCACGTAAGTATATCAACATACTTAAGCAGACCATCTTCTACAGTGATTGGGCAGAGCAGGCAGAGACTCTGTTAGACAATCCCGACCTGATAGCTAAGGACACAGAACTTGAGCCTATCACTCACATGCTGCATTACGACAATTATCTTGGTGGCGACAATGGTTTTACAGAGAGGTTCTTGATGAACCGTCTGGTCAGAAGCACATATAAGGATGATCCTATATTCCAAGAGCAGGCTCTGCTGGCTTCACTTTGGACCAAGGATATCAAACAGTTCTGGTATCATTTCCAAAACTATCTAAATCTGCACCCCAACCAACGTATACCGCGTTACTATCAGGAGGCTGCCTATCTGTATGGTAAATTGGAAGACAACCCCTACTTGGATACTATGCATTTTGACGAAAGCGTCAAGGTGTCGTTCGATAATTTTATGACTGCAGCTGAAAATTATGATAATCAGACTGTAGAGGTGTGTCGTGAGGGACTGTCACCATTCTTTGGCGATACCTATTATTTTGATTACTATATTATGAAGGATTTACCAGAATACTAAGAAGATATGAGAATAAAGATTATAGCATATATAGGATTATGTTTGGCAGTGATAGGCTGTGCTGGTCCATCAGTGCCCGATGTGTATACTGACTCTAAGGCCTTGCCTAAGATATATCCCGACTATACCGATGTTACCATTCCCATCAACATTGCTCCGCTGACATTCCAACTCGATGAGGATGCTGACAATATGATAGCCCGATATAGTTGTGGCGATGAGGAGATAGTATGCGAAGGTACAGCTCAGCCTGATATGGACCAGTGGCGCACACTTACCCAGAAGGCTAAGGATGGCGCCATCACCGTGGATGTATATGCACTGAAGGCCGACAAGTGGACTCACTACAAACCATTCAGCATC
The DNA here is from genome assembly GCA_900322175.1 of uncultured Prevotella sp. Lineage (GTDB taxonomy): Bacteria > Bacteroidota > Bacteroidia > Bacteroidales > Bacteroidaceae > Prevotella. The sequence continues at coordinate 16,239 of ONYZ01000020.1, read as the reverse complement.
TACGTGTCGCCCGATAGCATCGACAGCTATCTTAGCTATCGTCTCATATTCCCGTCGTTCGTAAGTTACGAGGCACTTACCATCAATCAGCGTTGTCTTGAGAACTACGATGAAAGTGTGATCTACGACAATGTGCTTTGTTCTTTCGAGAAAGACGGACAGTGCATCAACTGTCACAACTATCAGCAATACAACCCAGAGCGCATGCAGTTCCACGCCCGTCAGAACAATGGCGGCACTGTGGTGGCCTACGATGGTAATATCAAGAAGGTCAATATGAAGAGCGACTCCATACTCGCAGCAGGTGTTTACCCCGCATGGCACCCTTGGCTCAAGTTGATAGTCTATTCTAGCAATAAGACCAACCAGAGTTTCCATACCATGCATCACAATAAGATTGAGGTGTACGACTCGCAGAGCGACCTTATAGCATACGATATTGAGAAAGGCGAGGTTACCAACCTTGAGAACGATACCACCGAACTGGAGTGTTTCCCAGCCTGGGCACCAGATGGCAAAACACTCTACTATTGCAGTGCCCACTATGTTAAGATGGATTCTACACTTTCGCGTATCGGTGAGATAGTAATGCGCTCGCAGGAGATAAAGTATAATCTATACAAGAAGAGTTTCGACCCTGAGACTATGACCTTTGGTCCGCGCCAGTTGGTCTTTGCGGCTGATAGCATCAACAAGAGTGCTACACTACCGCGCATTTCGCCCGATGGACGATTCCTGATGTTTGCCCTGGCCGAATATGGTGTGTTCCATATATGGCACCACGATGCCGACTTATGGATGCTCGACCTGCAGACAGGCGAGGCACGAGCTGCCAGCGAAATCAATTCGCCTGATACTGAGAGCTATCACTCATGGTCGAGCAATGGCAAATGGGTGGTGTTCAGCAGTCGTCGCGACGATGGTACTTATACACGTCCGTTCTTTGCCCATATCGACAAGGATGGTCATGGCACCAAGCCATTCGAACTGCCTAGTGCCTATCCTGACTATCATCGCGAGATGATGAAGTGTTATAACATCCCTGAGTTCATGAGTGGCCCCGTCACTATCAAGCCCCAGACATTTGCCGATGTGCTGAAAGGTGATGGAGAACCCGTGAAATACGTGCAGAGATTGACAAAATAGGAAATGTTAAGCTGATGTAAAGGTGCACAAATTTATTGAAAAAGCAAGTATTTTCGAAAAAAAGTTGTACCTTTGCAGCCAAAATTGAAAATAAACGTTTATTATGGCACAAGAAGATGTATTTAAGAAGATCGTAAGCCACTGCAAGGAGTATGGAGTGAGATTTACGATGGTTTAGGAGCTGTTTATGACTACGGTCAGAACGGTGTTGAGTTGAAGAATAACATTAAGCAGTATTGGTGGAAGGCCATGACGATGCTTCACGAGAATATCGTAGGTATCGACTCGGCTATCTTCATGCACCCCACAATATGGAAGGCTTCTGGTCACGTTGATGCCTTCAACGATCCCCTTATCGACAACCGCGACTCTAAGAAGCGCTATCGTGCCGATGTACTTATCGAGGACCAGATTGCCAAGTACGACGAGAAGATCCAGAAGGAAGTAGAGAAGGCTCGCAAGCGTTTCGGCGACAGCTTCGACGAGGCTAAGTATATGGAGACAAGCGAGCGCGTAAAGGAGACTAAGGAGAAGCGCGACGCTCTGCACGCCCGTTATGCTGAGGCTATGCAGGGTCCAGACCTTGAGGCTCTTAAGCAGATTATCCTCGACGAGGAGATTGTTGACCCAATCAGCGGTACCAAGAACTGGACCGATGTTCGTCAGTTCAATCTGATGTTCGCTACCGAGATGGGTGCCAGCGCCGATGCCTCAATGAAGGTTTACCTGCGTCCTGAGACTGCTCAGGGTATCTTCGTTAACTACCTGAACGTACAGAAGACTGGTCGTATGAAGATACCTTTCGGTATTGCTCAGATTGGTAAGGCTTTCCGTAATGAGATTGTTGCTCGTCAGTTCATCTTCCTAGAGTGGTTCCCCAAGTGGAAGGAGACTCGTATGAAGTGGCACCAGGCTCTGGGCTTCGGTGCAGAGAACTATCGTTTCCACGACCACGACAAGCTGGCTCACTATGCTAACGCTGCTACCGATATCGAGTTCAAGATGCCATTCGGTTTCAAGGAGGTTGAGGGTATCCACTCTCGTACCAACTTCGACCTGAGTCAGCACGAGAAGTTCTCTGGCAAGAGCATCAAGTACTTCGATCCTCAGACCAACGAGAGCTATACTCCGTATGTCATTGAGACATCTATCGGTGTCGACCGTATGTTCCTGAGCATCATGTGTCACGCATTCGAGGAAGAGAAACTCGAGAATGGCGAGACACGTACCGTACTCAAGTTGCCCGCAGCCCTCGCTCCTGTTAAGTGTGCCGTTATGCCACTGGTTAAGAAGGATGGTCTGCCCGAGAAGGCACGTGAGATTATCGACCAGCTGAAGTTCCACTTCAACTGCCAGTATGATGAGAAGGATTCTATCGGTAAGCGTTATCGTCGTCAGGATGCCATCGGTACTCCTTACTGTGTAACAGTCGATCACGATTCCCTGACCGATGGTAAGGTTACTCTGCGTTTCCGCGACACTATGGAGCAGGAGCGTGTAAACATCAGCGATCTTAACTCTATCATCGAGGATAAGGTTAGTATCGCATCATTGCTGAAGAAACTCCAGTAAACAATGAAAAATTGGAAATACATATTGCTGAGCGTGATACTGTTCCCACTTGTGGGGATGGTATCATCGTGCAGCGAAGATACCGAGGCTGTTAGTGAGTTCGACAACTGGCAGGAGAAGAACGAGGCTTTTATCAATAAGTTGGCTTCTGATCCTGGCATTAAGAAGATTCTCACCTATACCAAGGAGTCTACTCTGTCTGGATTGTCAAATGGTGACTATATCTATGTGGATGAACTCGAGTCGGGTAGTGGTACTGAGACTGCTCTTTTTACCGATTCGATATACTACACATACCGCGGTCGTCTGATTCCTTCTAAGTCGTATGCTAATGGTTACGTCTTCGAAGAGACATTCCTTGGCGATTTCGACTGGTCTACTGCCGGTATGAAGAAGGCTTGTGTTGGCTGGAATACAGTTACCACTTCGTCGGGCACTACCAAGAGCCTGTGGACAGATGGTTTCTGCACAGCACTGCAGAGTATGAAGAAGGGCGACCACTGGTTGGTTTATATCCCCTATCAGTTGGCCTATGGCGAAACCGCCTCTTCATCAGTCCCTGCCTACAGCACACTGGTCTTCGAGATTGCCATTGCTGATGTATGGCATCCTAGCGAAAGTCGTCCTGCATTCAAGTAAGCAGATCTATAATACTTTATAACTAAAAACCTATTGCCTATGCCTAAGTACGCTGACTACATCAAACGGATTGAGATTGACTCGCTTTGGAGCGGGAAGAAGCACATAGTGTGGGAGTTGAACCGCCATGTTAATATCCTCAGTGGTATGAACGGCGAGGGTAAGAGCACCATTCTCAACAAGGTGGTGAAGGGCTTGTCAGCTGGTGGAGAGTTTCCGTCGCACATGCTTAAAGGCGTGCGTCTTGATGTAGAGCCCGCTGATGCTAAGTGGATTCGCTATGATATGATTCGTTCGCTCGACTCCAACCTGCAACAGGCTTTGGCCGAGGGCGAGGGATTCCTGCGTCAGGCCTTTTCGGCTCTGGCTGGGGTAGGGGGCGGTTCACTGCTCGACGTCCAGCTATACAACCTGCAGCGCAAATACCTTGATTATCAGGTAAACATAGGCAATCGTATCATCGAGAGATTACAAGCCTGTGATACCGAATCTGCCCAACTGCTTTCGCAGAAGAAGTCTCGTTTCCAGGATATAGTAGACGATCTGTTTAGCGAGACTCGCAAAAAGATTATCCGTACCGAAAACGAACTCCGTTTCACTCAGATAGGCGAAGTATTGTTACCCTATCAACTGTCGAGTGGCGAAAAGCAGATACTTGCTATCTTGCTCACGGTATTGGTTGAGGACAATCAGCCGTATGTGCTCTTTATGGACGAGCCTGAGGTATCGCTCCATATAGAGTGGCAGAAGAGGTTGGTCGACCTCTGTCTGGAACTCAATCCCAACGTACAGATTATCCTAACCACCCACTCACCCGCAGTAGTTATGAACGGTTGGGTAGACTCTGTAACTGAGGTGTCTGACATAACTGTCTAATTGATAATTGACAATTATGCCAAGTAGGCTTAAGGATAATCTCAATAGCAAGTATTTCGAGGCAGCCAATGCGCTTACCTCCAAGACTGCGCGACGTAGGATAGTAGCCTATGTCGAGAGCTATGATGATATCTACTTCTGGCGAACAGTTCTAAGCGAGTTTGAGAACGACAAACGCTACTTTGAGGTGATGCTGCCATCGAAGGTCAATCTTACGCGCGGCAAAAAGTCGGTACTGATGAATTTCCTGGAGGAAGGAGAAAAGAGGAATGAGGAAGGGGAAATCCTTGGTAAGGATATGATAGCCTGTGTCGATGCTGATTATGACTACCTGTTGCAGGGGCGTACCCATCAGTCGCAGCGCATTCTAAATAGTCCGTATGTGTTCCACACCTACGTATATGCCATCGAAAACTTCCAGTGCTATGCTCCGTCACTGCACAATGTCTGTGTGTCAGTCACGCTCAACGATCATCGCATCTTCGACTTCCGCGAATATTTCCAGATGTTTTCCGAAGCTTTATTCCCACTCTTTGTTTGGTCGATAATGGTGTATCGCAATGGTGGCTATTCTCGTTTCTCCATTACCGATTTCAATCGAGTGGCTGATCCTGGTGGGTTTAATGTGCAGAATCCACAGCCGTCAATAAATAAGCTTAAGCACAAGGTACATACCAAGATCAACGAACTGCAGCGTATGTTCCCCGATGCCAAGGATGAGTATCTGGCCACTAAGGACGACCTGCGTAAGCTTGGTGTAACTCCGCAGACCACCTATTTATATATACAGGGTCATCATCTGTTTGATACTGTAGTATCGCCCATACTCTCAAAGGTGTGCAATATCCTGCGTCAGGAGCGTCAGAATGAGATTTACTATGCCACTGCCCACAAGACGCAGAAGCGAAATGAAATGTCCTGCTACGAAAACTCGCTACAGGACATTAAGTCGATGCTAAAGAAAAACACGGGTTACATGAGCTCTGAGCCCTTCCGTCGCCTCCAATCCGATATTCAGGAATTTTTTAGATAATAAGAACTGATGGGTTTTTGATAATAAGAACATAATTAAGCCCTGCGGAGCAAAAATCTTATGTCCTTATGTTCTTTTTATCTAAAAGAAACTAAACGAAGGTTTCGAGGAACTTTACAGTACCCTCGATTTTTACCTCGCCAGTTGTAGCGGGCAGCAGTATTGTGTCGCCTTTGGCCAGTTTCATCTCCTCGCCATTGGCAGTGATTGTTCCCTCGCCCTTAACGGCTATCAGTATTACAAACGAGTCGAGTTCGGTGTAGTCCAGTGTCATCGGCTCGTTCAGGTCATACACTGCAGTAGTAAAGTAGGGACACTCTGCTATCTGTACACCCTCGTTCTTTACCAGATTGTATTCTGTGCGATAGTTGGGCAGTACAGTATAGTCAATACTCTCAGAAGCCTGCTGTGTGTGCAGTTCGCGATAGTTACCATCCTTATCTTTGCGCTTATAGTCGTAGATACGATAGGTCACGTCGCAGGTCTGCTGTATCTCAGCCACTACGCATCCGCCACCTATGGCATGGATACGTCCGGCTGGGATAAAGAATACGTCGTCCTCCTTCACATCATACTGTGCCAGTGCGTCGGTGATGGTGTCGTTCTCTACCATAGCCTTATACTCTTCGGGTGTAATCTGCTTTTTCAGTCCACAGTACAGCTTTGCTCCTTCTTCGCATGGCAGTGCAAACCACATCTCCGTTTTGCCGCGACTCTTGCCGTGGCGATGTGCTATCTCGTCGTTAGGGTGCACCTGTATACTCAGGTCGCGCTTGGCATCGATAAACTTTATCAGCAGTGGGAACTCGTTGCCGAATCGCTCGTAGTTCTCCTTGCCCACAAGTTTATCTTTCTGCTCGCATACCAATTCGTTCAGACTTTTGCCCTCAAACTCTCCGCAGGCCACAATTGTCTCGCTGCCTGCCACTCCAGATATCTCCCAGCTTTCGCTGCCCCAGATCATCTGTTTTACCAGTGGTTTAAATTTTATCATTGTCTTTTAAGTTATATTATTACGTTAGTTCTCTTTCCAGAAACTGCGTGTAAACAGCACCAGCACCGTCATGATTTCCAGACGTCCCATCAGCATCAGCAGGCATAGTGCCCACTTCACATAGTCGGCCATACCCACCCAGCTCATTGCTGGACCTACATTATTGCTTAACGATGGTCCCACATTGCTCACACAACTCAGTCCGATTGTGATAGCATTTGTTGGGTCAACTCCAGTTATAACCATAAAACCGGTAGTTACTATCGTCATCACCACAAACAGTGCGAAGAATGCGAACAGTGCTGTGATACGAGCGTCTGACACGCTCACCCCGTTTATCTTCACTGGTAGTACAGCGTTGGGGTGAATAATCTGCCTGAAGTTGTTGCGCAGCACTTTCAGAGTCATCACGCCGCGTATGCACTTGAATCCTCCTGCTGTACTGCCAGCGCATCCGCCTATAAACATTACTATACCCAGTATTATCCACGTGATGTGCGGCCATGCACCCACCTCGTCGTTAAACACGCCTGTGGTGGTGATGAATGCCACAACCTGGAACAGCGCGTTTTTGAATGCTTGCTCCAGTGGATAGTTCATCCTTATCAATAGCACGCTCATTATACCTAGTGTGGCTATCATTATCATGCTTATGTAAAGTTTGAACTCTGAGTTCTGAAACAGTGCTGCCGCCTTCATTTTGAATATGCTTACATATAATAAGGTGAAGTTTATGCCCGCCAGGAATTGGAACAGTATCGATATATAGTCAATCGATGGCGAATTGTAGAATGCTGTTCCTGCATTGTGTATTGAGAATCCGCCTGTAGCGGTAGTGGTCATGGCATAGTTAAGCGCTTCAAACCAGTCCATGCCTGCAGCCCAGAACGACAGTCCACATGCAATGGTCAGCATGAAGTAGATACTCCAGATCCACTTGGCAGTTGTTGTTAGTCGCGGGTGCATCTTAGCCTTTATTGGTCCGGTAGCTTCGGCGGCAAACACCTTTACGCTACCACCTACCAGCGATGGTAAGATGGCGATGGTAAAGAATACTATTCCCAGTCCGCCTATCCACTGTGTTAGCGATCGCCAGAACAGTATGCCGTGCGGCAGTATCTCCAAGTTGTTTATAATTGATGCGCCTGTCGTGGTGAATCCAGATGTTGATTCGAAGAATGCGTCGGTAATATTCGTTATACTACCATGGATAAGGAATGGGAACATCCCGAAAAACGAGAATACCACCCATGCAGCAGTCACTACCACGTACGCGTCGCGACGGTTCAGACTGTTGTCGGCATCTCGCCCCAGATATAGAAAAAAGAATCCACTTCCATATGTAACCAGTAGCGATACCAGAAATGCCATCAGGTCGTCCTCGTGATATGCAAACGACAGCAGGGCGCACCATCCCATAAACAGCCCCTCGATAAACAGCAGCGAGCCTATGATCTTACTGATGATGCGAAAATTTACCATAGCGTGCTCTTCTTGAAGTACTTTTCTATGTTGTTCAATTTCTGTTCGTGACAGAATACCATTACCGAGTCGCCTGCCTCAATCTGTGAGTTACCGTTAACTAGCATACCCTGTCCCTTGCGTACCAGTCCACCGATGGTTACGCCGAATGGCAGTCCCAGGTCCTTCACTGGTTTCTTTGTTACCTTCGATCCTTCGGCAGCAATAAACTCTGCCACCTCGCTGTCAACCATCATTAGCGATCTCAGGTTGTTTACGTCGGCCTCAAGCAGCATCTGGTATATATGGCTGGCGGCAATGGTCTTCTTGTTGATAATAGTTCCGATATCCAGGCTCTCGGCCATGCTTACGTAGTCCAGGTTCTCCACCATGGCTATTGTCTTGCGCACGCCCATCTTCTTGGCTGTCAGACATGCCAGGATATTGGTCTCAGCATTTTCGGTCAGCGCCACAAATGCCTGAGTGTTGCGTATTCCTTCCTCTTCCAGCAGTCCCAGGTCGCGACCGTCGCCGTGTATCACCATTGTGTCCTGGTTCTCCAGCAACTCGTTCAGACGCTCGCATCGCTTGGCGTCCTTCTCTATTATCTTTACGTGCATATAGTCGGGTGTGGTCAGTGCCGCACGTACTGTAGTCTTTCCGCCGCCTATCATTATCACGTTCTTCACGTCGGTATAGTGCTCCTTGCCCACAATCTTGCGTATATATGGTATATACTCCTTGGTGGTCATAAAGTAGGCCAGGTCGTTCACTCTCAGTTCGTCCATACCGCTAGGTATGATGGTGTCGCCTCCGCGCTTGATGGCTACTATGTGGTAAGGATCGTCAGGTCCGCACAGGTCCTTCAGCGGCTGGTTCAGTATCTCGGCCTGCTCTCTTAGCTTTATGCCCAGCAGTATCAGCGCACCGTCGTGCACATCCCAGCGCTGTCGCACCCACGACAGTTTCAGACCGTTGTTTATGTCGATAGCTGCCAGCACCTCGGGGTAAATCAGCGAGTCGAGTCCCAGATTCTTGAAGAAAGGCTGCAGACTTGGTGCCAGGTATTCGTAGTTGTCGATACGTGCCACCGTCTTCTTGGCACCCAGTGCGTGTGCCAATATACATGCGTTGATATTGAGGCTCTCCTCGGGAGTAACGCCTACAAACAGGTCGGCATTGTGTGTGCCGGCCTCTTTCAGTGCCTTTATGCTTGTGGGCGATGCGCAATATGTCATCACGTCATATTCGCTCATCTTGGCCAGTCGCTCCTCGTCGGCGTCTATCAGTACACAGTCCTGATGTTCTCTCGAAAGCAGTTTCGCCAAGTGAGTACCAACGGCGCCTGCACCTACAATTACTATCTTCATGGTTGTTGGTTGTTTGGTTGTTGGAGTATGGCTTTTTTAATTCCTTCCTCATCTATTCCGACGATGTGTTGCAGTTCTTTTACTGTGCCATGCTCGATAAAGTTGTCAGGCAGACCAAGCCTCGTTACTTTTGGTGTGTATCCGTGGTCGTTCATCCACTCTATTACGGCCGAACCCAGTCCGCCTCTTATCATGCCGTTTTCTACGGTGATGATGCGCTTGAACTTCTTGCCCACCTCTTCGAGGATGTCCTCGTCGATAGGCTTCAGGAATCGCATGTCGTACAGAGCTACTTTCAACTTGCAGTTTTCCTCTTTCAACTGTTCGATAGCTCGCATGGCGTTGTTTCCCATTGGACCGATTGTCAGCACGGCCACATCGTCGCCGTCGTGTAACTTGCGTCCTGTGCCCACCTTTATCTCTTCAAGTGGGCAACGCCACTCTTGCAGTTCGCCGCCGCCTCGTGGATAGCGTATCACGAATGGCCCCTTGTCGGGTAGCTGTGCCGTGTACATCAGCCGGCGCAGTTCGTGCTCGTCCATAGGCGAGCATATAGTGAGGTTAGGCACGGGGCGCAGTGCTGCCAGGTCGAATGCACCGTGGTGTGTTGGTCCGTCTTCGCCCACCAGTCCTGCCCGGTCAAAACAGAACACCACGTTCAGGTTCAGCAGAGCCACGTCGTGTATGATATTGTCGAATGCACGCTGTGCAAATGCGCTGTAGATATTGCAGAATGGCAGCAGCCCGTCCTTGGCCATACCGCCACTGAATGTCACTGCGTGTCCCTCGGCTATACCTACGTCGAATGTCCTTTCGGGCATCTCCTTCATCATTATATTCATCGAGCATCCGCTAGGCATGGCGGGTGTCACACCTACTATCTTCGGATTCTGTTTGGCCAACTCTAGCAAAGTGTGTCCAAACACGTCCTGATATTTCTGTGGTTTGGTAGGGTCGTTATTCACCAGTCGTTCGCCCGTGTCGGGGTTAAACTTTCCTGGTGCATGCCATACTGTCACATCCTTTTCGGCTGGAGCATATCCGTGTCCCTTCTTGGTGTGCAGGTGCAGCAGCTTTGGTCCTGTCATGTCCTTCAACTGTCCTAGTACTCGCACCAGTTCCTTCACATTGTGTCCGTCGAACGGTCCGAAGTACTGTATGTTCATACCGTCGAAGATGTTCTGCTGGTGCGAAATGGCACTCTTCATCGCGTTTGTCAGTCGGATTAGTCCCTTTCTGCGGTCATCGTTCAGCATACCATGGCGATTGAACCATCGTGCTGTCTTGAATTTTATGGCGTTATATGTCTCGTTGGTGCTCAGGTTCAGCAGATACTGCTTCATTCCGCCCACACTGCGGTCGATCGACATGTTGTTGTCGTTCAGTATAATCAGCAGGTTGTTAGGACTGCTCGATACGTTGTTCAGTCCCTCAAATGCCAGTCCGCCGCTCAGTGCTCCGTCGCCTATCACTGCCACCACATGTCGGTTTTTCTTTCCCTCCAGTTCGGCAGCTACAGCCATACCCAGTGCAGCCGACACCGAGTTGCTGGCGTGTCCGCAGGCAAATGTGTCGTACTCACTCTCTTCGGGCGATGGGAAAGGTTTGATTCCGCCCAACTTTCGGTTGGTACAGAACCGTTCCTTACGTCCGGTCAATATCTTGTGGCCGTATGCCTGATGACCTACGTCCCATACTATTCTGTCTTCGGGGGTATTAAATACATAGTGTAATGCTACAGTTATCTCGGCCACACCCAGACTCGATGCCAGGTGCCCCGGATTTACTGCCACCTCTTTGATAATGTCGCGACGCAGTTCGTCGCACACCTGTGGTAGGTCGTCCACCTTCAGTTTTCTCAAATCCTCAGGTGTTTCTATCTTATTTAATAGAGTAAACTCAGTTTTATCCACACAAAAATTATTTATTTCGAGTGCAAAGTTAAACAAATTTTATAATATTACAAAATATTTCCGCAAATTTGCACTCTGAATTTGTAACAATTGTAAAAAATGCTAGCTAAATCTGTCCGCTCTCAACCATCAGTACCACGCGTTCAGTCAGTCGGTCCACCCCTTCAGCATCATACTCCTTCTTGAGCGATGCGCCGAATCCCCATGCAAACACCTGCCAGAATCCAGCTCTGACAGGGCCCATAAATGCCTTAATCATATCATAGCTGCTAGAGTGGCACTCGCGGTCTATCAGTTTTATCAGCAGTTTACCCTGACTGTACGTCAGTTTCTTCATCTTTGGTTTGTAAGTCTTGAATATATCCTCCTCCACGCGCTTCATGTGTTCTGCCTTCGCCTTGTCGTTAGGCAGAGTCTCCAGATACTCTGTGGTTTCTATCAGCATCATTCGTGCCTCCTTGGCTATTGGCAGCACCTTTTTCACGTTGGTCACCAGTCGCATATACTGCGAAGCCTGTCGTTTGTTCTTAAACGTCAGTTGTGGATACACATACACATTGTTCATCTCCATATACTGTATGCTGTCGCCCTCGTGCAGCACCTTTCCCACCTTTACGGTTGGCACAAACGTAGGCGAGTCCATCTCCGCCAGCACCTGCTCAGCGGTCAACCTCTGCTCCTCCTGCGCCGCAGCGCCGATAGCCAGGCATGCAAACCCTATGAAAACAATCAATCTTTTCATTTCGGCTGCAAAGGTACGAATAAGTGAGAATAAAAACAAAAAAATAACATTATTTATTTGTAACTTTCAGAAAAACGTTGTACCTTTGTACCCGAAATATAAAATGTTGAGATATGAGTTATACTAAAGTTACAACCATCAAGAACCCTTCAAGAAAGCTTGAGGAACATGTGCGCTGGATAGGTGTACAGAAGTATTTGTGGCTGGAGAAGTTATGCTCTGACGAAACAAAGGCTACAAAAGTTATTCATGTGAAATGAACGAGGTATATATAATAACATCTGAGAGTGGTGACGAATACAAATTACAATTTACTACAGAGCGGAGTGGTATTATAGCAGACTCGATTCTTGATCAATTAAATGAAAATGGTATTGAAGTTGTTGAAATAGGTTTGGGACGTACAAAAGGATTAAACGTCACAAGCCATTTTGTACTAGCACAAATTGAAGAGTGTATTTATGATTTGATGCAGAAGCATCGAAATGTGGTATTTAGTTTCTTCTGTGACTTTATTCATGTTGTTCCTTCCAAAAAGAACATTCCTGTTCAAGAATATAGGAGCAGGCTTTTTTCTGCAATGTTTGATAGATTTGTTTCATTGCATCATTTGGAGGGTTTATGTAATCATGTTGTCGTAATAGATGGTGTAGTTGAAAAGTTTTATTTCCATATTATTTATCCTAAGGAATATGAAGCCTATGCTGATATGATTTCTGAGGGACATCAAAAGGATTTTGGAAAACCAGAATAAAAAAACTCCCCCAAACTCACTATATCAAGTGCATTGGGGGAACTTCAGCAACGATGTAGTAATATTTTCAAAAGGATGTTCTGCATAAGTTAGAGGCAAACAACTTTGTCGTATAGCTCACCGCCAGCCTTTCAGTGGGTGATGAAAAGCATGGTCTTTTGTGGATATGTCGTAATGAGACGGCGAAGCAACAATGAAGACGTAAAGACAGAAAGAATTGGCGCAACCGACGAGCAATCAGTTTGCCAAAAACGATGGCCAATGGTGTCAGTAACAGCAATGCCCATGCCAGCCGTTCGTCGAACCAGCGCATCAGCAGGAAGGCGCCGCAGAGTTTGATGCCAGTAATCAACATTTCGGGCAGGGTATCAGTCGTGACTTTTGTCACCTGCTCAATGTCCTTGGCCAGTCGCGATGACACGTCACCCGAGTGCAGTTCGTCGCCCGTGAACAACTGTCTGTGAAACAGACTACCGAAGATGCGTAGGCGCAGGGCGTTCGACTGTCGGACATTTGCTGAGGTCTTCAGCCAGTAGCCTACTTGTCTCAACACCACACCGCCCACGACGGTCAGCACCAACAGTTCAACCATCCTCAGCACATCGTCAGCCGTTCCCGTGCGGATAGTCTCGTCGATAAATCGTTTGCTGAGCCACACCATCAATAGGCTGAGCACCACCTGAACGATGCCAGTTACAATGCGCACCGCTGTATTCCAGCGGATGCCGCATGAATTCCGCCAAAGCCATGAGAAGTATTTCATTCCACTATCAATAGTTTACCGAAGTTAAGGGCAGGCGAGTCCCTCACCCATAATTACACGTTTCTTTATTCTTCTTTATAGGCTGCAAAGTTACAACAAATTCCTGACATATCGATCTATTCAATGATAAATGATGAACTAAAAGGCTTGAAGAAACAGCGTCCTTGAAATACATCCTAAAGGACAGCAGGAAAGGCAGAACATACTCGATAACTTTATAATCATATAGGGTAAATTGACTAAATCGCCAAAAAAGTCAGTGATTTAGTCAATTTTCTTTAGTAAAGTCTCGTCGTTTCAATAAAAATGGCTACCTTTGCAAAAATATTAAATTCGTATGGTGACAAAGAATGACATGATGATTGGCAGAGAGCGTGAGAAAGCAGAACTGCAGCGCAGTTTGGAATCAGACCGCTCGGAGTTCGTTATTGTATATGGACGCAGACGCGTCGGCAAGACATATCTTGTTGACCATTTCTTCAACCGCAGCTACGACTTTTCGTTTGTCGGTGGTCACAGGTTACCCAAGACAAGGCAACTGCGTAACTTTGCCAAGTCGCTGAAGAAATATGCCAACCTGAAACAAATGCCTGTATTTCATGAATGGTTCGATGCCTTTGATGCTTTGGAGGAATATCTGGAGTCACTTTCTGACGACAGGCGTAAGGTGATTTTCTTCGACGAAATGCCATGGATTGATACTCCCCATTCAGAATTTGTGGATGCTCTGGAAATGTTCTGGAACGGATGGGCTGCCCGGCGGTCCGATATTGTTTTTGTGGCAAGCGGTTCCTCAACATCATGGATGGTCGATAAGATTGTGGAGAACCAGGGCGGCTTGCACGGTCGTGTCACCAACAACATCTATGTGCGCCCTTTCACGCTATACGAAACAGAGCAATACTTGCACAGCCGCAATATAAACTGGGATCGATACCAGATACTACAGACCTATATGGTCATTGGCGGTATACCATTTTACTACAGTCTGCTTGACCCTCGTGAAAGCCTTGTACAGAATATAGACCTTCTTTTCTTCCGCAAGAACGGAGAACTTCGTACGGAATTCGAGGAACTTTACAATGCCCTTTTCACGCACTCAGAGAAATATGTCAGCGTGGTGCGGGCTTTGAATGCAGTCCGTGACGGGATGACACGTGACGAAATATCCAAGGCTACAAGTCTGAAGGATGCAGTGCTGACAAATGTCTTACGTAATTTGGAACGGTGTGACTTCATCATCCGATACTCACAATATGGAAACAAGACCAAAGGTGCCATCTATCGTCTGGTGGATTTCTACACCTTATTCTATTATAGATTCGTGGAAAGTCATAACGACAAGGATGAACAATGGTGGAGCCACCATTTCCAGTCCCATTCAGTTGAGTCTTGGCAGGGAATGTCCTTTGAACTTATATGCTTGACGCATTTGGGTCAGATAAAGCGTCGGCTTGGCATTTCGGGAATAGCGGCAGAAGCATCGTCATGGAGAAATGCCGTATCAAAAGGGACTGATGAGAAAGGTGCTCAGATTGACCTGGAAATTCTCTGTCAATCCATACGTCATATCCAAAGACTATGAGCAGACCTTGCGCCTACGGATGGCAATCTTTAAGGAAAAGACGAATACCCGGAAATCATTAGTCAATACTTTTGTCACGACTTTCGGTGTAGCAGACGGAATACACCGCAGCATCGTGGACAGCGAAGTCTTAATGGAAGACTTATTTGAACCATAGGATTGCCGTAACAACGGTTTTACAGCCCTGTCCGATCTAATAGCTGCTGCCCGAAACTTCATCCGCTCGGCTTTGCCGCTTCGAAGAACTCACCAAAGCGCATCCCACAGACCATCGAACAATATAAAGAGACAAATGCTGTTTTTGCCAAGGACATTCCACTCCTTCAAGAGATAGCAAACAAGCAATGGAAGAAAGAAGATGAACTGAAAGGATTGAAGTCCGAACTGGCAGCACTTGACCGAAAGATTCAACTGGAGTTGGCGAAAGACAAGGAGCCAAAACAACAGCAGAAGGTCGCCAATGGCGATGATGTGGTAGATGTGTCACCACACAAGGATACTCCAAGTAAGGGGTTACGACCTTGATAAACTTTTCAATATGTATTACTGCCAGTTCGAGTATTTCGGACTGGCAGTTTTCCTATTATGCAATATTTCATGTCATTAATTAACGACGTGTTGCAAAATAGCATTGTGTAAATCTTGCATATCGTTTGCATTTGCTTGATTCTGTCTTAATGCAGGAACTACTGTACTAAGGAGATGTGAAATATTGCCGCGCTGTATGGGATTCATGTTTTGCACATTTATTCTGCGAAATACTCCAAGTGAGGGATGAACATTATTCTGTCCATAGATTTCCCTATTTGTATTATTATGTTGCCAGTTTCCCTGTATGATGTCATTAGTGTTCCCCGCAGCATTAGTAGTTATCCAATTTTGCAAGGGGGGATCATTAGTTACATCGTGAGAGATGTAAACGTTATGATGGGCATGAGCAAATCTAATTCTTCCACGATAAACTCCATTATTAACTCCACGGAAATAAATGCTTCCAAGATTACCGTCATTAAGGACAGACGCATAATATAAATTATCTACTATATACAATTGATTGTCATTCATAATATATCAATCTTTATCCCTACTCTATCTTAGGCTTTTCAGGAACCGCCTTGTTAATGATCTCTTTTTGTAAGATTGCGATGCAAAGATACGGCGGTTTTTCTGGGGGAACAAACGATTTACATGAGGGGCGGGATGGCTTACATGAACGATGAGCAGGATGAAGAATATTTTGCCTTTATGTAAGCAGAAAGGCTATTCATGTAAGTCGTTAGGCGAAGTGTTTCTTTGCTTTTAATTTTGTATGTGGCGACGGACAGAATTTAAATCTGTCTGTGTGTCATAAAATTGTTAACAAAAGAAATGAAAAGCAAATGAACAATGAT
>ONYZ01000049.1 GCA_900322175.1 uncultured Prevotella sp. | reverse complement strand
TTTTGCAAAGCAAGTATGTCAAGAAATCGGAATAATCTTACAACAGACTCTGGCAGAAGCCAAAGACGTTTTCTTTTTAATGAGTATGAAATATGTAGGCTAAATCTATATTGTTCACCCTTTTCATGAACTGCGGATAAATGTTCTCCACTTCTTCTACGACAACGTCGTATATCCTTGAACTCAACACATCTGTTTCCATCGCTTTGTATTTTTATTGTTATCTTTTAAGTTTTCTTTCTTCTTTTGTCTACTCGGCTCTCAAAGTACCATTCACCTTGAATCATTAATCGTAAAGACAGTAAAGACATTCCAAATTAATAGTAATATCGTTGGCAAATATAATAAAAAGTTCTGAAACACCAAAACTATATTGCGTTTTTTTAATACTCATAGACTATTTGTTTACGAACGACTATTAGACATCATTAATAAATCAAGACAGAATCCGCTATTTAACTTGATATTCAATGATATTGTGCCACATATCATCTGTCTCGCCTTGTATGCTTAACTTCACGTTGCCGGCTTCACTAACCACATAATCTATTGAATAAACAGAATCACCTTCTGACTTCCATTTTTCCAACTTTACAAAACCCATATTATTATGAATCGCAAAATCTCTTGTAGTTTTCTTTCTGATTCTAAAAGTATAAGTATCACCTATCCTTAAGACATCACGCAAAGGCATATCAATGATATCAAGTTTTCCTTCCCCACTTCCATAAAATATTGGCATTCTAAGATCCTTTTCCCTAATCTTCTTATATAGTTTATGCCCATCCAAGCCATATTCTATCCATAAATCACTTATGGGTATTAACGACAAGAATTCTTCGTAAGACATTGGATTTTTAATCAATTGGTATGATTCGTCGTCGGGGAAATGACTTAGAATCATCCACTCCGGATTGACATTAAACCATATCCAACAGTTTTCTCTTCTAGTAAAGATTCTTTTACCCATGTCAACATATCCTGCACCCCATGTAGGATCCAAAAGGATACCATGATTCTCCCTAGTGTATGCAAACAGCCATGCATGTCCAGACAAGTTAACGCCTCCATAGTAAGTTTTAGCCTTTCCGCCAATAACCTCTACTTTCACCCCTACAGCTTTTGCCAACTGATAAAACAACTCACTATAAGCCTGACAGACGCCTTTCTTGGCATCATAACAGCGATCTGCTGTATAAATGGAATATGATGTATCATATTCAATATTCTCACACAACCACTGGTATATTGCTCGAATTCTTTGATAGTCATCTTCACAGCCAGACGTTATATATGCAGCCACATCAGTATAGTTGTAATGAGTAGGAGAACAATAAAAACCATCTTCACCTTTTGGTTCTTTATAATAATCGATATACGCCTCATTAACGATTCTGAAATCGTTATCGTCTTCCAATTCTGTATCATTATCAAAATTCGGGGGGAGATTAACCTCTTTTTTTTCTGTTTGTACCTCCTCACTATATTCACTATACCCATCATCAAGTAGCCCCCAATAATCACATATCCATAATAGAGCTACTCCCATAAGAAACAAAGCCATGAAGAACTTGATTATTCTCCATAAACAACAACCAGTTCGTTTTTCCTTACTCATAATTAATCGTCTATAGAATTTCCTTTTCAGGCTGCAAAAAGTATATCATTCAAAATAAATAGTAATATCATGTATGTCCTTATTCTAAGTAATACTTCTGGCGCTCTTCAGTGGTCAACGGTCGATTCTTAAAGCGCTCTCGAGTCTCGTCAATGAGTTGCTGGAGAGGTGGAAAGTCCCAAACTATTATTGAGCCATCTGAAACCACTATTATATGCTTGTCATCAGGACTGAATGTAACACAATATAGCTTGTCAATATTACATCCTTCTAAAGGCTGGCAAATTTGCAGTCCTGTTTCTACATCCCAAATCCGAATAACATTACCTGCAGAACGTGAAAGTATGTATTTACTATTATGACTAAAAGATAATAAGCCAGAAGCGGCCGCTACAGTTATAGGGTTACCTACCTGCTGTCCCGTTTTTGCATTCCAAAAGCGTATTGTATTGTCAGATGATGTAGACACAATACGATTTCCATCATAGCTAAAGATAGCTTCAGATACGCCAGCCGCATGACCTTTCAAGGGTTTACCTATCTGCTGCCCCGTTTTTGCATTCCAAATGCGAATGGTAGAATCTGCTGATGCAGAAACAATATATCTTCCGTCATGACTAAATGCAACAGAATTAACAACCTTGGTATGGCCTTCCAAGGGCTTATCTATCTGCAGTCCAGTTTTCACATCCCAAATTCGGATAGTATTGTTACTGGCAGTCGATACTACACGTTTACTGTCTGGACTGAAAGAAAAACTATTATCACCATATAAAATGAGCTGGATTGTCTTAGAAATACGCAAACTATCCTTACGACCTGGATATCCATCTAAAGGTTTGCCTACTTGTTGGCCGGTCTGCACATCCCAAATCCGGATAACGGTGTCCGCAGAAACAACGTATTTTCCATCGGGACTTATAGAGTAATTACACTCCCAACCTACCGTTTCCATTTCTATCGGTTTGCCTATTTGCCTACCTGTTTTAGTGTCCCAGATTATAAGTCTATTTGGTTCTAAATATGATGCGATTCGATTACAATCGCTACTGAAAGACACATCGCTCATAGAATCGGTATTACATCCTTCCAATGGCAGACCTATCTGCTTTTCTGTATTAGAATCCCAAATTCGGATGGTAAAATCGTTTGAAGCCGACACTATAAGTTTTCCGTTGGGACTATAGAACGCAGAATGACCTTCCAATGTTTTTCCTATCTGAAGCCCCGTTTCTGCATCCCAAATGCGGATTGTATTGTCGAATGCCGACGAAACGATATACTTGCCATCAGGACTAAAAGAAGCAGAGCTAGCCAAAAGAGTATGTCCTTTCAATGGTTTTCCAATCTGTTGCCCTGTCTCAACATCCCAGATGCGGATAGTCATGTCGTATGATGACGAGACGATCCTCTTGGCATCAGGACTGAAGGAAGCAGAAGTCACATGCCATAAATGTCCTTTTAACGGGTTGCCTATCTGTTGTCCAGACTCGGTATCCCAAATACGGATAGTTTTGTCTTCAGATGCCGAGACGATTAGCTTTCCATCAGGACTATAGGAAGCAGATAACACACCAGAAGTATGTCCTTCCAATGGTTTTCCTATCTGTTGTCCGGTTTTAGCATTCCATATACGAATGGTATTGTCGCTTGATGCCGAAACAATCAACTTACCATCGGGGCTAAAGGAAGCAGAATTAACAGAAGAAGTATGGCCTTTCAATGGTTTGCCTATCTGTTGCCCTGTCTCAATGTCCCAGATGCGGATAGTCGCGTCGTATGATGACGATACTATTCTTTTTCCATCAGGACTGAAGGAAGCAGAATTAACACGATCTGTATGCCCAGCAAAAAGCCCCATTTGCATCCCGTTATCAACATTCCAAATTCGAATCGTTTTGTCTGCAGAAGCCGATACAATACGTTTGCCATCGGGACTGAACGACGCTGTCACAACATAAGACAAATGTCTTCCAATAATTGTATTATGATATTGACATGCTTTTCTTAGCGCACCCTCCGCTTCTATGGTATATGGCCTATTGGGACTTTCCAGATCATTGGGTAATACTGCCAAAGCCAATAATCTGGCTGTATAAGAATCACCTTCATTTGTTAGCTGATTTGCTTTTTCTGCGACGGCTTTTGCTTGATTTTCCATCATCTTCCAATTTGCCTTCTGTATTTGCTGATTTTGCCAATACAACCAGTATGCGATACCCGAAACAAACAAGAATGACGTAATTGCAGCAGAAATCAACCAATTTCGCTTTCTCTTTTTATCCCTTTCATATCTCTGCCACAGAGCATCAAATCGAAGATTAAACATACGGGCAACGACCTTGATTGCGGCAGCATCACGCCCCATCTCATTGATATTTGCCGCAAGAAGCTCTCTGCTACCTGTAAGATTGAGCAAAGCCTCAGGGTAGCACTCTGTAGCAGTGGCATCAGAAAACGGACTACCCTCAATAACAAAAGGTATGATATGGTCGGCACGTCCAAGGTCAATAAAGGTCTGAGCCTCCTTACACACCCACGGACTTTTAGCGCTACGCGGAGAGCATACAACAATAAGCCATTCTGAATTGCGCAGAGCATTATTTATCTCTTCTGCCAGCAAACCTGGTTTGAGGTCTGTAACGTCACGGAAAGTGGGACCGAATGTGTTTAGGTAAATCGAAGTGACCATTAAGATTAGTTGGGAAACGATAGTGTTCCAACTTATCTTGTAGCCACTTCGCCCACTTCTCATCCTCTCGTTTGTAGCTGATGAATGCATAATATTCTTTCTCTTGTGCCATAATATCTTTATTGTCGTAATTGTCACAAAAAAATACTAACCAGTGGTATACCTCTTAAAAATCTTCATCTCTTCCTGCTTAGCCATCAAAGCAAAATCAAGCCCTACATCAGCGAACTCCTTAATAAGGATAGTGTTTTCTAAAAACGTGGCAGTGGTATGTGCCAAATTCCGTCGCAGCATCTCCCTGTCAAAATCTTCATTTTGGCTTACAACTGTATGAGAGGCCACCGTTTCGTATATTGCGCTTAAACTCTCTCGATTAGCCATTTCTGATTTTGCCTTGGGGGCAATGTAGTTCTTTAGGAAAGAAACAAGAATCCTAGAACCTATATCGCCAGCAAAATATTCACGCGTTGTAGTCAGTAAAAACATACTGACGACATCCATCTGGTTTAGCCCCATCTTACTGGCTACAATCTGGAACAGATAAACCTCTTGTGGAGCAGCATAACCATCGGCACCTATTAGTTTTATAAGATTTCTAAGATACTCTTGTCTTTCTTTACGACTGTTTGGCATCTCTTCATTGACATGTTCATAACCACCCCGAAGAGATTCCAACAGCTTTGATTCGTTAATACCCTCTAAATGACAGATGGCACTTATGGCCGCTTTTTCCTCAGGAGTGACCTCGCCATCAGCAATGGCCATAGCAGTTAAATCACGAGCTAACTTAAATTCCGGCTCAGTTACTGCACTAAGAAATCTATTAATGATACTCATTCGAATCCCACATTTTTGTCGAGTAAGTGGAGGGACTTTCACTCTCCCTTCTCTCGGAACCGTGCTTGACAGTCTCTCGTCACACGGCTCTTCGTACTTAACTCTTTTGTTTAAATTGTTAATAATTTCATTTATCTCAATTTGTAAAGTCGCGGATATGGGATATACCCACCCATCCAATGAGAGAATATTTGGCTGTTGTGTGCTGCACATTCAGCAAGCCAGTCATAGGCTTTGCCAAGTTTCGTCCGAAAACGCTTGTACTTGCACTTCACCCATCTTGACAGCCGTTCATTCAGATAACTCATTACCTTCCAAAACTCAGACTTGCCGAATCTCGTATAGTAATTCATCCATCCGCTGACTATCGGGTTTATCCTTTCTGCTATCTGCTCTATGCTTAGATGCGTCTGGCGATTCAGATTCCAACTGCGTATCTCAGTCTTTATCTTCAACATCGCCTTCTTGCTTATCGCAGGACTGAATGCAGTGAAGATCTGACCCGTCTTGCTGTTCTTGGCTTTGCGAGGTCGAAAGGTGTAGCCCAGGAAGTCAAAGGACGTATGCTCGGAGTTACCTTTGCGATTACTATCCTTACAATAGACTATCTTGGTCTTCTCCTCATTCAGTTTCAGCCCGCAGTCTGCAAACCGCTTTACCAAGCATGTTTTCAGATAATGCGCCTGTTTCTCCGTGCGGCAGTGACAGATGGTGTCATCGGCATACCTCTCAAACGGTATCGTAGGAAAGTAGCGTTTCATCCATAAGTCAAACACATACGTCAGGAACAGGTTGGCCAAGACCGGACCTATCACAGACCCTTGCGGTACTCCCATCGTGCGCTCCACCACCCTGCCATCGCTGGTCTGATAGGGAACCTTGAGCCACCGCTCAATGTAAAGGAGTATCCACTTCTCACTGACGTGCTTCTGGACTGCCTTCATCAACAGACTGTGGTCTATCGTATCGAAGAACTTGCTGATATCCATGTCAAGCACCCAAAAGTTCTCGTTGCAGCGCTCTATTGCCTTGGCTATGGCGCTATGCGCTGACCTCATCGGACGATAGCCATATGAATCATCGTGGAAGATGGCTTCAAGACGAGGGGCAATATACATTACCACCACCATCTGAGCCACTCTGTCCTCAATCGTGGGAATGCCCAAAGGGCGTTTCCCTCCGTTTGGCTTAGGTATCTCCACCAGTTTCACGGCTTTCGGGAAATAACTCCCCGAGCTCATGCGGTTCCAAAGCTTGTACAGATTCTTCTGTAGGTTGCCTTCGTAGGATTTCAGGTCTATACCGTCTATCCCCGCACTGCCTCTGTTGGCTTTCACCTGAAGCCAGGATTCCATGACCACCCGCTTCTCCACAACAAAGGGTTTTGCTTCATTCATCGTCTCATCCCTAATTACTTAAGTTGAACTTTAAAATCGGCTAAGTACGCTGCCCCCTTCGCTCCACACCCATTACAGATGCTTCAGCACTACTACGAAGCAGTCCGCCACAGAACACCAGCATCGCTACTTTCTACCTCCGCGTGTCAAGGCTTGGTATTTTCGCTTCACATCTGATGCCTGCTTCTCACGTTCCTCCAAAGAGCCTGTGACAAGGTCACGCCGCCTATACACCGCACACCCAACAGACAGCAATACAGGGTTCCTCTGTCGTTATCCCAAGAGAAAAAATAGCCCTTGGTTCTGATGTGACCTGCTTACTTTGCTAACGATGCTTCATCGACGGTTCACTTACGTTCGTCTCCTTTGCCACTCACCTTGCCAACCTTACGGAAGGCTTTCAATTGTCGTTCACTACCAACGTGTTTCCACGAAAGCAGCACAAAG
Source organism: uncultured Prevotella sp. (assembly GCA_900322175.1). Taxonomy (GTDB): domain Bacteria; phylum Bacteroidota; class Bacteroidia; order Bacteroidales; family Bacteroidaceae; genus Prevotella. Next base: position 26,725 of record ONYZ01000049.1, on the reverse strand, counting down.
TGGTTTGCAATCAATGCCTGTACATCGAATGCGGTAGGCCTACTACCATCTCTTCGGAAGTTACTGACTGATTCCACAGAAAGAGCCACTTCCAAGTGTCATTTCATCATCGTGACACACAGTTTTGCTTGCAAAGATACGAATAAGCGAGGAAAATACCAAATGTTTTTGAGTATTTTCGTGAGTATCTTAGAACAGAGTTCAAAGATACAAAAAAATGGGAAATCCTCACATATTTTAGGGATTTTCCTATACGAGATTAAAAAATATTTCTCATCTTTGCAGCGTCAAACAATTTAAAGCACTGAAGCGTATGAAAGAGAATCGTATTATTGCATCCGCCCTGATAGCTGTGGGCATTGTAATGTTGGGGGTGTTTATCAAAGGCGGCATCGACAACTTTGCCAATAAGGATCGTAAGGTAACAGTGAAGGGACTGGCTGAGCGTGAGGTACCAGCCGATAAGGTAACATGGAGCATTGGAACTAAGGTGACTGGCAACGATCTACCTCTGCTTTATGAGAGCATAAACAGTCAGACAGACAAGATTAAAAAGTTCTTGCGACAGAATGGTCTCGAAGCCAAAGAGATTACGGTTAATCCTCCATCTATCAGCGATCTGGAGGCACGCGAATGGGGCGACAACCAAAAGAACTTCCGCTACATCGTCAATACCACGATAACTGTAGCGACAAATAAAGTAACAGAAGTGAACAAGGCCATATTTAAGCAGGCAGAACTGCTTAAACAAGGTGTCGCCATCGAGAACAGCGACCCTCAGTATGAATATGCATCATTCCAGCAGATGAAGCCAGAGATGATGGCTGAGGCAATCAAGAATGCCCAGAAGACTGCCGAGCAGTTTGCCGAAGCAAGCAAGAGCGAGCTGGGCCAGATACAAACAGCCGGACAGGGGCAATTCGAAATAGAAGACCGCGACCAAAACACACCTTATATCAAGAAATTGCGCGTAGTAACCACCATCACCTACTCGCTGAAGGATTGATACATATTTTAAGCCGCCATGTAGTAGCCTAGTCGGCGTATCTACATGGCGGCCTCAATAAGATAAAGTTGGTGCAGATTGTTATAGTTGTCTGTTGCGAAGGGTGTTAAGCATGATACGCATGTAGAGTGCAAACTGCTTTTCGTTAAGCACCTGCTTCATCTGATGAGCATCCTTTCTTACGGCCTGATGTATCAGGTGTCTCTGTAGTGGTCCTCTTACAGAGGCTAATGACTGCAGTTCCGTGTTAAAGTTGTTGTGAATGCTCTCTACAGCGTCTGACTGATTCTCATCCAATGCGAGTACTTCTGAGAGACGGTCCATGTTGCAACTCACGTCATAGCGTCTGTCAACCTTGTTACTGTTAGTTTCTGCAAAACTAAATGTCACTGCCATCATGGCAACCATTGTTACGATAATATTTTTCATACCTAATACTTTTTTAAGATGTTATTATTTAAATGTATATTTATCTTTTGTATTTCTGCTATTTTGACGTAACAAAGGATATGAATGTTTAACCATCCATAGTCTAGTTTCAACGAACCGCCCGATTCAATAAGCGAAAAGTCTAAAAGGAAACACAAAGATACAAAAATATATCTATATTGGTTGGGATTTAATTGCTTTTTTGTATCTTTGCAGGCAAAATAGATGATGAAACTGATAAAGGGAATATGGATCGTAGTCAAGAAATGAAGAAACCCAAGTGGTTTGAAAAAGAAGAGCTATACAAAATTCTGTTTGAGTCAGACACTCCCCGTGGACGTGCCTTTGATATCGTCCTGATGTTGATGATATTACTCAGTATTATCATATCATTTATAGAGACTATCCCGTCGCTAGCCCATACTTTTCAGTTTGTGCTGGAGATAGCAGAATACCTTGTCACCTTCTTCTTTACAATTGAGTATATTGCACGCATCTATTGCTCGCCACGTCCTAAAGAATATGTGCTGAGTTTCTTTGGTGTGATAGACCTCTTGGCGACACTGCCCCCCTACCTCTCCTACTTCTTGCCCAACGCACGGTATATGCTTATACTCCGTACGTTCCGCTTCATCCGTATCTTCCGCATCTTCAAGCTATTCTCCCTTATCAACGAGGGGTATATCCTGATGTACTCCCTCAGGAAGAGCCTCAACAAGATATCGGTCTATTTCATGTTTGTACTGATTCTAGTCACATGTCTGGGTACACTGATGTATATGGTAGAAAGCGGACATCCTGAAACGAAATTCACCGACTTGGGCACTTCTGTCTATTGGGCCATCGTGACAATGACTACCGTAGGATATGGCGACATTACGCCTGTGACACCTGTCGGACGTCTGCTCTCAGCATTTGTTATGCTGCTGGGTTATACTATCATTGCCGTACCCACAGGCATTGTAACCGCCACCATTATTGACGAGACGAAAGAGAAGCCGAAGGATGGACGCTGTCCGCGTTGTGGTGAAAAGGTGCGTAAAGCAGACCGCTATTGTTCACACTGCGGAGAAAAAATATAATATCTAGTATTTCTATAAGACTAGAATCGAACGCGTTTTGTAATACCGATGGCGCCAGCAGGACAAACAATACGGCAGAGATGACAACCCACGCATTTTGTACCGATAATATGTGGCTGACGGGTAGTTGAATCGAAGGATATGGCTTGATGTCCACCATCGCGACATGATAATTCACATCGCCCACAACCCACACAACGTTCACGGTCAATCTTTGGATAGACTTTCGACTCACGATCCAGTTCGCTAGCCGGGGCAAACTTCGACAGTTGCGAACCCACCAGTTCGTCTAGATGTTTAACACCAGTCTTTGCCATATAACGCTGTAATCCCAGCATCAGGTCGTCGATGATTCGGTAGCCATACTGCATCACAGCCGTGCAAACCTGCACATTATGACAACCCAACTGTATAAATTCCAATGCATCTCGCCAGGTCTCGATACCACCGATACCGCTTAAATTAATGCCCTTCATCATGTGGTTCATTGACATTTCGAGTATAAAGCGCAGGGCTATTGGCTTAACGGCACGACCAGAATAGCCAGAAACGGTGCGTCGTCCCGACACCTCAGCATCTTCGGCCATGGTTACAGACTTTATGGTATTGATTGCCGATATTGCATCAGCTCCACCGAAGAGGGCCGCCATAGCAGGATGATATATCTGAGTAATGTTGGGCGTCATCTTTGGGATTACAGGGATCTTCACTGTCTCTTTTACTACGTGGGTGAACTCAGCTACTAGTTCCGGGTTCTGTCCCACATCGCTTCCCATACCTGCCATTCGCATCTGCGGACACGAGAAATTCAGTTCAACAGCATCACAACCAGCCTGTTCGGCCATTCGGGCCAAATCGGCCCATTGATGCGTGGTCTGTCCCATGATACTGGCAATTACCACCTTGGTGGGATAATTCTGTTTTAGTCTATGCAGTATATCAAAATCCATCTCAACAGGATTTTCACTAAGCTGTTCCATGTTTCTGAAACCATAGAAATCACCATGCAATCCGTTACTGTGTACGGCGTCGAAACGTGGTGACACCTCCTTAATCTCCTGCAGGCAGATGGTCTTATAGAACACGCCTGCCCATCCAGCATCAAAAGCACGGGCCACCATCTCATAATTAGTACATACTGCCGACGATGCCAGAAAGAATGGATTTTCGCAGTGGATACCGCAGAAATCAATCTCCAGACTTGGATACTCTGCTGTCACATCGTCGGGGTGTATGCTGCGCAACATCTCTTTCAGACGGATGGGCCAATCATAGCGTATGCACGCTTTTTCAGCAGCCTCAAGGTCGGCATCACTACACTCAGCCACCCATCGTGTAGATAACTTGTGGTTATCAAAACGTATTGCTCTGACAGCTCTTGCCGGGTCACCCGTCTTACATGCAGTCGTACAGGGAGCATCCTGGCACATTAGGCATCGGTTTGCCTCTTCATATAAATTTATTCGTTTCATAGTTATATTTTTTTATTTTTCTATTTTCTTATGGTCTTGCTGGATAGGGATTGATTTGCGGTATCCCATACCAGTTACGTGACAAATCAGGATACCAGTTTGATTAGTTACACGAACCTCGACCGATGGTATTTTGTGATGATCGGACACAAACGTAGCTTCTGCACGCAGATGGTCGCCCTCTTTGGCGCTTGCCACAAACATGATGTTGTTTGAAATACCAAAGGTTAGTTGACCGTTCTGGTTCATTAATGCGGCTATGGCAAGATCGGCCAGAGTGAAAAGTGCTCCCCCCTGACACACATGACCGCCGTTCAGATGTTCTGCCGTTACGTTCATCTCTGCTATAGCGTGATGCTCGTCAACTTCCACTATTCTGCAACCTGCATTAGCTGCAAAGCGATCTGTCTGATTTAGTAATGCTTTAATATTCATATAATTCTTTTCTTCTGGATGCAAATATACAAAAAAGATTTGATTTACAAGCTAATATAGAAATAAATATGTATCTTAACCCAAAGTTTACATAATATAGAAAGAAAATAATGACAATCTATAACAAAATGGCAGAGAATCGTAACGATTTTGAACAACAACACTTCCATAGAGAGCTATTTTGTTACAGATTGTTAGTTTGCGAATTATTTTAGAATCAAAAAGAAAGAAACGTTATGGTTTTCTTTCTATTTGTTTGTACCTTTGCACGCAAAATTTAATCAAACAACTATGAAAGTAAAAAGACGTTGGAAAATTTTGATGACGGCAATGACATTGATTGCTGCCGCTGGTGTGTTTGTTGGTGAGCCCTCGTTTGAGTGCGACTGGTCTGTAATCTCAGCTGCCGATGTGGCATGGCTGATAACGGCTACCATCTTCGTGCTAATGATGACTCCTGGTTTGTCTTTCTTCTATGGTGGAATGGTAGGTGCAAAAAATGTAATCTCTACCATGCTACAGTCGTTTATCGCCATGGGCCTTATCTCAGTGCTCTGGGTAGTAGTAGGTTTCTCGCTATGTTTCGGCGACGATATCGGTGGCGTGATTGGTAATCCGTTCACGTTCCTGATGTTCCATGGTGTCGGAGGCGAGGTGTATACCACGCCAGCAGGCAATATTTTGGGTGGAGCCTCTATACCATTAGCCCTATTTGCTTTGTTTCAGATGAAGTTCGCCATTATTACGCCATCACTGATTACAGGCTCGTTTGCTGAGCGCGTACGTTTCTCGGCCTATATGTTCTTCATGATGTTCTTCTTCTTCGTCATCTACTGTCCATTGGCACACATGACTTGGCATCCCGAGGGATTGTTCCTGCGCTGGGGCGTAGTCGACTTTGCTGGTGGTATCGTGGTGCATGCCTCATCGGGTGTTGCAGCATTGGCAGGTGCCATCTTCCTAGGTAGGCGAAAGGCTGAAACACGTAAAAGCGAACCTGCCAACATTCCGTTTGTACTGCTTGGCGCTGCCATGCTATGGCTGGGCTGGTTCGGTTTCAATGCAGGTTCATCGCTCCATGCCGACGGTGTGGCTGTCAAGGCATTCCTTAATACTAACACAGCCTCGGCTACAGCGATGATGACGTGGATATTCTTCGACTGTTTGCGCGGTCGTAAGCCATCAGCCATGGGTGCAGCAGTGGGGTGCGTAGTCGGACTAGTAGCCATCACTCCATCGGCAGGTTATGTCACAGTGGGGCAGAGCATTTTTATTGCTTTTGTCATCACACTTATCTGCAACATCGCCGTGTATTGGCGCTCACGCAGCAGCATAGATGATGCCCTAGACGTGTTTCCTACCCACGGCACAGGTGGTATCTTCGGTACCGTACTTACAGGAATCTTTATTCAGGAAGGACTGATTGCCGGCACATGGGACGGATTTGTTATATTCCTATATCATCTGCTTGCCATTGTCATAGTCTTCACATACACGTTTGCTATGAGCTGGCTGGGCTACAAGCTTATCGATCATCTCATCCCTATGCGTGTATCAGCATATAGTGAGAAAGTGGGCCTCGACTTTTCGCAGCACGACGAGCACTATGGGCTCGCCCACATCGGTGAACGCGAGTTAGCCGAATACGAAGAGCATATTAAAGAGAAAAACAAAAAGCCTACCAATGGAAAAACGGCAAACTAATAAGTAACCAAGACAATATGAAGATTTCCGCCTTTGCAATCCTAGGATTTGCAGAGGCGGAAATCTTTTTGAGCGTAAAAACACAAAAAAATAGAGTATTATTCTACATTCTATAAATTATTATGTATATTTGCATTCAAAATGTGCAATACGTGAGGAGTATGATCAGATCATCTAGGATATTGATGGTGACGGCTGCGTTACTTGCAATTATAAGCGATGTCGCTGCACAAAGCCGCAGTCAGGCTAGGGTGGCGCAGATTGACAGCGTGCTAGCAGCCCGCTACAGTCATACCCCATACGATACAAACTACGTGATTCGCCCGGAAGGGAAACTTACACTGCGACTCCGACTTAATCAGACGGGTAATGATTTCCATGCAAAAGGAACTATAAACGGTATAAACTCGAAAGCCGACCTTAGCACCAGTCATAAGACGACTGTCAGTATCGGGGCTTCGTATTTAGGCGTCTCAGGTGCTTTAGCCATCAATCCATCCAAGATATTTGGACACTATAAGGACTACGAACTGAACTTCAATTATTACAGTAGTAAATTCAGTTTAGACTTCAGTTATCAGCGTTCAGAGAGTCTGGCAGGCGACATTGACCGCAGCGACGGGGGGCAACAATTGGAGAGTGGCGATATTAAACTTAAGGTAGTGAACATGTCGGGCTACTACACGTTTAATCATCGGCGCTTCTCATATCCGGCTGTGTTTACGCAAAGCTACATACAGCGTAAATCGGCGGGGTCGTGGCTTGTGGGCATCAGCTATCAAGGGGGCAGTATCGAGACTACCGAAGCACTGAAACTCAAGAATCCGAATGCTCCCGACACTCGTATATATATTGGCCATGTAGGTATCGGTGGCGGATATGGCTACAATTGGGTAATAGGCCGGAAATGGCTGATACACTTCTCTATGCTGCCCACCTTTGTGGTGTACAATCGCAACAATTTTACGGTGAACGGCGAGCGTAAACAAGCTGAGCGCATACGTCACAATATGATTTTCAATGAGCGCGCCGCGATAGTCTACAACTTTTCGCCACGCTACTTTGCCGGAAGTACACTTGTAATGAGCAACTCTATCTTTGACGATGATGCAGTAGTTGTTAATCAGAACAAATGGCGTATACGTGCCTTCTTCGGCTTCCGCCTATAAAAACTTCCGCCTTTGCAGTCTTATTACCTGCAAAGGCGGAATTCTTGTATTTCAATTATTAGCAGTGATATCCTCGATGGCATCGATGATTTCCTGATACTGTTCTTGAGTTTTGTTGTGCATCCTGAATCCGAGGATTGATCCAACTACACCTCCGCATATTATGCCGTAGAACATGTAGCGTGCCGTCTCTGCATCCAGCTGGTAAAACTCCCATGTGAGCCATCCAAACCATACTATTACTGCGGGTATTCCGAAGAACAGCCAGTTGGCATCGAACTTCTTGGCGCGGGCCATCCTGCTACTTACTTCTATCAGGTTTCTACCCATGGCATTGGGGATATTCACATTCAGGCTGTTGTAGTAAGTAGCTCCGCAGCAGACAAGCATAAATACAGCGGTACCAATCCAGAATGCAAGCGAGATGCCCAGACGAGCTACTAATACTACATAAGTGTAAGGAATCATCAGTAGCGCGAGTGCCATAATGGCGTAATAGCGAGTCTTGATGCTGTTGGCCGTCTTTCTCATCGACTGACGTATGATATGGTCGTTCACTATCTGCTGCTGGTCCAGCTTCTTCTTCAGGGTGTTCATCTGCTGGCGCATAGCATCCATTTCCATATCGTTCTGTGGGTTCTGATAATCGTTGTTCATAATGGGGTGAGTTTTAATCGTTCGACATGTTCTTTAATTGTTCACGGATTCTAAACAGGCGGACGCTGACGTTCTTAGTGCTGATACCGACTATTTGTCCAATCTCCTCGTACGATAGGTTCTCGAGCCAGAGCAGGACAATCGCGCGGTCGAAGGGTTGCAACTTGGATATACGCTTGTGGAGCATGTCCACCTGGCGTGTGTCCTCATCACGATCTTCAAACAGATTGATGTCCATGGTTAGTCGGGCTGTGGCTTGGCGGTGCTTCTTTCTGTCGATCGAGATACAGGTGTTCAGGGCCACACGATAAATCCACGTTTTGATGTCACTGCGATGCTCGAAGCTCTCGAATCCTTTCCAAAGATTGACTAGTACCTCCTGGAACAGGTCGTTCACCTCGTCGGCATCCTGCGAGAACATGTAGCACACGGTGTAGATGGTGCTCTTATGTTCTGATACGGTTTGCGCAAACTGCTTTTCTAATGCATTCATTGTCGTTCTGTTTTTTGAATCTTTGCCCATTTGACGCAACAAAGTTACTAAAAACTACACGAAACTAGAAAAAAAATCACTTCTTGATGCGAATTACAGCCATAGAATACTTCGGCATCCTGTAGCTAAACTTGTTATTGATGCTTATATAAGATTTTTCAGGAGCATTGATGTTTCTGTCATCCGCATTTCCCTGAATATATGTCACCGTAGCATTATTGTTATATCCTTCCAGTTCATCGATGCTGATGTTGAAAGTGTTCTCGTTAGGAATAGCATTAACAAGTTTAATGATAATGTCTCCAGTTTCCTTATCGATTACCACAGAGTTCTTAACTCTTTTCTCTGCATCACGCATTATCTCCCAACCATTCTTGGTGTCTTTAATGTCAGGGGTGAGACTGAGGCTTGAATAAACATATTCGTCACCGGCATTCTGCCCGAACAGCATCTGTACATAATAGTTTGGAGTAGGTTTCACTTCAGTATTGTTGAAGTAGATTAGGTCTGGGTTCCATTGCGTATGTCCTTCCTTAGCCAACAGTGGAGCATAGCTCGACATGACAACAACATCTGCATTTCGCTCTACATTTGTGAGATGTATGGCCTCCGTAAGAGCATTCTCCATGCGGTTACCTCTGCTTGCCCATTCACCCAGATAAACCTTGGTTCCATTACGGTCGTACTTATCATAGAAATCCTGATGATTCAGGAACCATCCTACATTATTATAGTAATGTTCATCTACGATTTCAATACTGTTTTTCTTTGCCAACTGCCATCCGTATTCATAGTCAGACCCTTCCCAGAATGGACCAACTGTTCCTACGACGGTAATTTCTGGATGCGACTTCTTTATCCCATTTATCAGAAACAGATAACGCTCTGTGAAAGTATCGCTAATCAAGTCTTCATTACCGATTCCAAGATACTTAAGTCCGAAAGGTTTTGGATGTCCAGCCTTAGCACGCATCTTTGCAAGACTACTGGTTTTCGCATCTCCGTTAGCCCATTCTATCAAGTCAAGAAGTTCTTGCAGATATGATTCCATTGTCAGAGGCTTGCCATTATATGTGTATGGCGAAGGTTTTCCATTAAGATCTTTTTCAAAAGGTAGCCCACCCTGCTGTCCATTTCCGCCACGCGATGAGTTTTGGCAAGGCACACCTGCTGCCAGTACAGGCAGAGGTTGAGCGCCTATGTCTTCGCAGAATTGGAAATACTCATAGAAACCTATCCCTCGACTCTGGTGATAGTTCCAGATATTCATGTCTGGGTGACGTTCCCATAGGTCACCAACAGTTGCTTGCCAATGGTATATGTTGTCAATACCTTGACCGTGAGAAGCACATCCACCAGGGAAACGTACAAACTGTGGTTTCATGTCTGCCAAAGTTTTAGCTAAGTCAGCCCGCATTCCATTAGTTCGATTCTTGAAAGTCTTCTGTGGCATTAGCGAAACAAAGTCGATGCATATTTCTCCAGCCTGCTGAGGCTCGATTATGAGTTTTGCATCCTTCACGGTAGCCGATGCTGTCAGAGTGGTCTTCTGCTGTTTCCAGCCTACAGTAGCATTTAGCGTGGTTGACGCTATTGTCATATTGCCACTCACAACACTAATTTTGAGTTTACCTTTTCCTTTTGTAAAGACCGAAAGATTATATTTTTCTTTCTCCTTCAAGGCAATACCATCCCATCCTTCGTTGATGAGTTTTGCCCCTTTTGCAGTGGTCTTCAATACAGAATAATGTGCGTTATTCTTGTGTATAGGATTGCTGTCTGCTATTGTCCACTCAGTGCCATCACCTTCCATTTTCCATGCAGTCCTTGCGTTCCAACCTCGGTTGTCGTCCGAAGAATATTCAAAGTCTCTGTTCTGGATAAGTTCTGCATATAAGCCTCCATCTGCAGCATAGTTAATATCTTCAAAGAATATTCCCATCAATTCTGGAGAAATACTCTTCCTATCATCAAGATTGATGTTAACTTCTGTAATAAAACTCTTTGTGAATCCTTCGAGGGCTCTACTTGTCAAGCGTTCGCCTTCCCATTGTCCACGCAGCTCTGCCGCCTGCACTTTTGTGATTAGATTTTCCACCACACAGTAAGGCACATAGATAATCTTTTCTTTTGAATCCTTTTCCAATTGTGCCTTTTTCGCATCGAAATCTTTCTGCGAAAGATAAGGGTAGTCTTGTGGTTTCCACAAGTATAGGTCAGAAGATTGTGTTGTGGCTATCTGAGGGTGTTTGGGGTTAGGTACAAATTCCGCAAAGAATTGTTTTCCGTCGTATCTAAGCACAGGAAAATACATCTTCTTTTCAGCCCCCCATGGGCCATAGTCACTCTTAAATAGATTACGGTTGCCAACTGGTATCCATGTTTTCTTGTCAACAGAATAAGCCACGCGAAGTCCTTCAGAAGGACTTGTATTGTAGGCTTTCATAAATACCGAATCAGGATGATTAGCCAATGCCGTTGCCGCAACAGCAATAAAAACTGCAGTTAATACTTTTCTCATCTCAAAATTATTATAAAATCCCAATTCTTTCAGCAGAATGTCGCTGATAAGAATTGGGATTATGTTTTATAAATGCTGTAATACTATCAGTTGGTGAACCATGAGCTGGGGATGCTTACTCGCTCATTCATCCAATTGGTTGTCGGGTCTACGGCAATCATCATCGGAGCCTCACCTCTCTTGGGGAACGAAACGGTGTACAGTTTACCGTCTTTGCCGTTGGCACGGAAGGTGATGTTGTTACTGTCGTAGTTATAGCCAGTTACTTCGAACTCAGCCAGCGCATTCTTGTAGTCGATGGTACCCTGTGTGTTGTACATGGTTGCTACGTCGTATTCTGACTGACTCTTAACCCACTTGGTGTCGCCGATAGTAAGTTCAAAGTCGATTGTACCGCCCAGAGCACGAATAAACGCCTTGGTAGGAGCAGTGGTAGTGCTAGTAACCTCGTCGCTGGTCTTAACACCATTCTCGGATGTTACCGTATGGGTATAGATGGTATACTCTTCTACATCCACTACCACGTCGTTGAAGTCAAAGTCGCCAATGGCACCAAGATCTTCGATCATATAGCGCTTGGCACGGCAGGTCTTAACCTCATACTGGTTCTTGGTGATGATCTTATCCTGAGGAACATCGGGATTTCCGACAACAGCCAGCACCAGATCGTTGTAGTCGAAGTCGCCGCTTATGGCATCCTCGATACCTATATACTTTACAATATGGTCTTCAGCCAACTCAACATCATCGAGTTCCAGCTTCGCATCGTTAGGTACATCAATGTAAACAACATAACCGTTGGTAGTACCCATAGGTGACAGTTTTTTGCCATCTTCATCCACCACATTATCCAGATAAATCTCAATAGGTGTACCTACGGGAGCTTCAATCTTTACACCGTGCATGTTAACGGTCTTACCATCAGGTGTCTGCATACCGTTGACGGTCTGAAAATAGGTGTAGTCCTTAGTGAAAACAATAACAGGTTCTTCGTCACCCACCTTCACCTTCAGATCGTAGCGATTTAGACCACCGCTAAGCAGGGGATAGATATAGAACGAACTGGATGGTGCAACTAATACAACGTCATCCTTCTTTTGCCCCCTCTTTTCAGGTAGTGCTATATTGATGGCGTTGAAAATTGCAGTATTCTTTTGAATTCCACTCTTGATAACATCATAATTCCATACCTGTTTACTAAAAGTATGGTGCTCTAATGTCAGATTCGATACATCGCCGAAATCAACACCATTTTCCAGGACTTCTATGTTGATAGAAGAGTAACCACGAGTGGACAGGTTTCGCTCACCTGATGTAAAGTCCCACGACTGGTTAGCGCGGATCTGGCCATACTTAGCCACAAAACTACTGGCATAAGATTCCTTCTGTACATCCTCATACGAAGGAACTGATGCTTCTTTCACACACGATGCCATGGTTGCCATCAACCCTAGGCCTGCTACTAATGCAAATGAATATGCTTTCATAACCTCTTAAATTATATTAATTTCGGCACAAAGATATACAATTTAAATGTAATCCGTATATTAATTAAGGTTATTTATCGATTTTTTATCATTTAATAGTTGAAAAAGGGCTGCGCAATGGTTTGCACAGCCCCTTTTAGTGTTAATTATTGACCGAACCGCCCACAATATCAAGCAGTTCAGACGTGATAGCTTGCTGTCGGCTCTTATTGTATTGCAAGTTGAGCTCGCGTAGCAATTCGTCGGCATTATCCGTTGCAGTCTGCATGGCCACCATACGTGCTGCATGCTCTGATGCATTGCTGTCGAGCAGAGCAGTATAGAGCATCAGATGGGCCAGCTTTGGCATCAGTTGAGAGAGTACAGTGTTCATGTCGGGCTCTACGATGAAATTATCGTTAAGCGGCTTGACTTCTTCCTGTTTCTGCTCGTGCTCGCGCTCGCCGCGTTTCTTCAGATACTCCTGCGATTCCTTTGTGGCAATCACGGATTCCAAGTCGCGCTCCTTGTCGGCATTCAGCTCGCTCTCGATGTCGATGGGCAGGAATGTCTTGCGGGTAAGCACCTGAGAGCCTGCGCTCTTGAAGTGGTGGTAGATAAGTTCTACCTTGTCTACCTGGCCCGTAGCAAACTTGCGTCCCAGTTCCATCGCTATCTCAATGCACTGCTGCACGTTAGGATGATCGGCCAGCGCTGAGTATTCGCCCTGTACCTGCAGTCCCAGCTTGCGCGACTTCTCGAACACCTTGCGACCTATGGGATAGATCTCCACATTGTCGCGGCCGATGGTCTTGGCATACTCATCTACGGCATGAGTCATGAGCTTGATGGTGTTGGCATTGAATCCACCGCAGAGCGATGAATTACTTGAACGACTTGAGGATGTGCTCCAACAGCTCCTCGTAAGGCAGCATGTTCTGTATAGCCACCTGTGCGTGGTGCAGCTTGCTGGAGGCAACCATCTTCATAGCCGACGTGATCTTTCGCGTAGAATTGACTGAGGCTATGCGGCCTTTAATTTCTTTCAGGCTTGGCATAGGCTATCAGGCTTTATACGTTCCGGCAATGTCGGCCATTACAGCCTCGATGGTCTTCGTGGTGTCATCGTCAATCTTTCCGCTAGCCAGCGTCTCGATTACCTCGGGATGAGCCGAACGCAACTTGTCGAGGAACGATGTCTGACACTCACGTACCTTGACGATGGGCACCTCGCGCATCAGTCCGTGTACACCACAATACAGAATGGCTATCTGCTCGCCTACTGGCATTGGGCTGTACTGTGGCTGGATGAGCAGCTGATTGTTCTTACGTCCACGGTCCAGAGTCATCGCTGTCACAGCATCCATATCGCTCGAGAACTTAGAGAATGCCTCGAGCTCACGATACTGAGCCTGGTCGATCTTCAGTGTACCTGCCACCTTCTTCATACTCTTGATCTGTGCCGAACCACCCACACGAGATACCGAGATACCTACGTTGATGGCGGGACGGAAGCCCTGGTTGAAGAGATCGCTCTCGAGGAAGATCTGACCGTCGGTGATAGAGATAACGTTGGTTGGGATGTAAGCCGATACGTCGCCGGCCTGAGTCTCGATGATAGGCAGAGCGGTGAGCGAACCACCACCCTTAACATGGCCCTTCATACACTCTGGCAGGTCGTTCATCTGCTCGGCCACCTCCTGCTGTTCGTTCATCTTGGCTGCACGCTCAAGCAGACGAGAGTGGAGATAGAACACATCACCAGGATAAGCCTCACGACCTGAAGGACGGCGTAGAATCAGTGATACCTCACGATAGGCCACAGCCTGCTTCGACAGGTCGTCGTATACTACCAGTGCTGGCAGACCGCGGTCGCGGAAGTACTCGCCGATGGCGGCACCGGCAAACGGTGCATAGTACTGCATGGCGGCAGGATCGGCAGCGGTAGCAGCTACCACGATGGTGTAAGGCATAGCGCCGTGCTCCTGCAGTGTAGATACGAGAGCAGCAACGGTACTGGCCTTCTGTCCGATGGCTACATAGATACAATAGACAGGCTTGCCTGCCTCATAGAAACTCTTCTGATTGATGATGGTATCAACGGCAATAGCGGTCTTACCCGTCTGACGGTCACCGATGATAAGCTCACGCTGACCACGACCGATAGGAATCATCGAGTCGATAGCCTTCAGTCCAGTCTGCAGTGGCTCCTTAACGGGCTGGCGATATATAACACCAGGGGCCTTACGATCCAGCGGCATCTCGAAAGCGTCGCTCAGGTCGATATCTCCCTTACCGTCGATAGCCTGTCCCAGCGGATTGATAACGCGTCCCAGCATGTTGTCGTTGACACGGATAGAGGCGATACGCTTGGTACGCTTCACCACCATGCCCTCCTTGATGCCCGAGGTAGTGCCCAAGAGCACACAACCTACGTTATCCTCCTCAAGGTTCATCACGATGGCCATAGTACCGTTCTCGAACTCAAGCAGCTCGTTGGCCTCAGCGTTGCGCAGTCCGTATATACGGGCCACACCATCGCTTACGGTCAGTACGGTACCAACCTCGTCGAACTTCTCGGCATCCGAGATTCCCTTCAGCTGGTCGAGCAATACCTGGGAAACTTCGCTTGGTTTAATCTTATCTGACATTGTTGTTTACTTTTTTAATGTATTGAGAATACTGTTGAGTTTGGTCTTGACGCTAGCGTCCATACGATAGGTGTCGTACTCCAGGATGAAACCACCGATGATGTCGGGGTTAACCTGCGACTCAAACTCTACTGTTCCATTAGTCTTACTCTCCACCATTCGGCGCATTTTCTGCTCGGTTTCGGGCGATACTGCTGCCGCGGTGATGAGACGTCCGCGGATGACATTCTTCTGCTGGCGGTAAAGCGTGACGTACGAATTGGCGATGAACTGCATCACACTCTCGCGGTCCTCCTTCAGTACCAGACTGATGAAGACCTTCATCAGGTCGCTGGGCTCACGTCCTGCGGCAGTGAGCAGCAGCGCCTGCTTCTTATCCTTCGAGAGCATCGGATTATCAATCGTAGAGCGGAGCTGTGGCACCTCGATGTAGCAATTGGCTATCTGCTGCATCTCGGCATACACCTGCTGCTCTATCTTGGCGTCGGTAGCGCTCTTCAAGAGTGCTCGCGCGTATCTTACCGATATGACTCCTATATCCATACGTTCATTACTTATTTATCAGTAGAAACTTCATCCAGCATACGGTCAATCAAATCCATCTGAGCCTTGTCGTCCTTCAGGTTCTGTCGTAGAACCTTCTCGGCGATGCCAACGCTGAGTGCAGCCACCTGCTGTCGGATGTCGGCGATGGCGGCCTTCTTCTCCTGCTCGATAGCCACACGGGCATCCTCCAGTAGTCGGGCGCCTTCTGCCCTCGCCTTTTCCTGAGCCTGCTCCACAATAGCGTCGCGCGTATCGGCAGCCTCTTTCAGTATCTGAGCCTGACGGTCGCGTGCCTCTTGAAGGATAGCCTCACCTTCCTGTTTGATGTTCTCCAGTCGCTCAGAGGCCTCGTGAGCCTTCAGCAAACTTTCATCGATGTACTTTTTCCGCTCCTCAACCATATTGGTAATGGCAGGGAATCCGTACTTAGCTAGACAGAAGAAGATGACGGCAAACGCCAGAAGCATCCAGAACAGTAGTCCCAGATCGGGGGTGAGGATTGCTGGCAGTTTACTGAAATCCATAAAACTTCAATTTTTCAGTTTTTCGAATTCTTCAGTTCCTTACTTGATAAGGAATGCACAAGCTGCAATAGCGAAAAGAGCACAACCCTCAACGAAAGCAGAGGTCAGAATCATCTGGGTGAAAATCTTACCAGAAGCCTCTGGCTGGCGAGCGATAGCATCAACGGCGCTACCACCAATCTTACCAATACCCAAACCTGCACCAATAACTGCAATACCTGCACCAATACCGCAGCCCAGCTGAGCCAGACCCTCGGCTAAAAATAAAGCTGAAATCATAATACTTTTAATTTTTAATTATTAATAATGTTGTTACTAAATTCTCTAAAATCTTAATTATCAATTGTCAATTATTAATTGTCAATTTTACTCAGCGTGATGGTCCTGATGAGCCAGGCCGATGAATACGGCACTAAGCATTGTGAACACATACGCCTGAACGAAGGCCACCAGCAGCTCCAGTGCATTCATAAACAGAAGCATGAGGATGCTGAACAGGTTAAGCCCCAGACCATAACCTACTCCCATCGACCAACCGAGGAAAATCACACAGGTGAACGAAAGGATTACTGCGTGACCTGCCATCATGTTGGCGAAAAGTCGGATCATCAGAGCAAAGGGCTTGGTGAAGACACCGAACAGTTCGATGGCAGGCATCACGGGGATTGCCTTCAGGAAGATAGGCACATCAGGCCAGAAAATATCCTTCCAGTACTCCTTGTTGCCAAACAAGTTGATGGCCAAGAACGTACAGAAGGCCAAGAAGAACGTGATGTTGATGTTACCCGTTACGTTAGCACCGCCTGGGAAGATGGGCAACAGTCCTACGAGGTTGGTAAACAGGATGAAGAAGAATACCGTCAGCAGATAAGGTGCGTAGGGCTTGTAATGCTTCTCGCCAATAGACGACTTGATGACGTCTTCGTGAATCATCATCACAAGCATCTCAACAGCTCCCACGAATCCGCTGGGCGCATTGCTCTTCTTGTCGTGCTTCTTATACCAGCGGGCACAAGATAGGAATACACCCAGCAAGAGGGCTACCACAATCCATATCTGCAGCACATTACGCGTAATGCTCAGATCCAACGGACGAACCTCCTCGCCTCCCACACGCTCATATATCTTGCCATGATGTTCCTTGCTGAAGAAGAACTGCTCGGGCAGACTGTGAGCGGTGCAGAAGAACCACTTTTGTCCGGGATTATCGCTCGCACTCCGAATGATGATCGGCAACGGAATGCTAAGATGCTTACCTTGATAAGAAGCAATGTGCCACTCGTAGGAATCGGCCAAGTGTTCGAGCACGATTTCCGGGATGTCGAGTTTCTCGTCCTCCTGCTCATTAGCATAGAGCGACAGAGGCAGAAACGCAACCATCAACAAGAGACATATTGACTTTAATTGTTTCATTTGAAATAACTCATTTTTAGATCGTTACGAACGATTTGATACTCTCGAAAAGAAGATGGAATGGTGGATAAGGGACACGAAGTAAAAGATCAGGAATACCACGAAGAACGTGATTATTGCCTGTCTGTTCGTAGCCAGATACCAGACAAACATAACTACCAGCGCCAACAGGAAGCGGAATCCTGACACACCTGTAAAAAACGACGGCAGCATGTCGGAATGCTTGACAGCCACCCAACGCCACAGGAATGCAGAAGCGAGCTCTGTTACCAACACAAAGAGCGAACTTATAACCAGCGGAATGATTATTCCGTCTTTCTGGTAGACATTAGCCACCAGCAAGCCCAGAAGTGCCAGCCCTGCTGTCAGCAGAATACTCTGTCGTGCGTAGCGTTTACTCAGTTTGTCAAAGTCCATTGTCACCTGTGCTCCTTATTTCCACACAAAGGCTAACGACATTCTTCTGCACTTCTACGAAGCCGCCTAAGATGTCGAGCCTGTTCTTCTCACCAGACTCCAAGGTATATACGACGGTTCCCTTCTCCAGCGACGAGATAATCGGCGCGTGGTTGGTCAGAATCTCGAACTGTCCTACTGTGCCAGGCACGAGAACACTCTCGACTGCTCCGTCGAACTCAATCTTTTCGGGTGAAACTATCTTTAGCTGTAACATAATTGTCAATTTTCAATTATCAATTGTCAATTAGCCCTTCGCAGCTTCCAACAGTTTCTTGGCCTTCTCCTTGGCGTCTTCGATGGTTCCTACATTCAGGAATGCCTGCTCTGGCAGATTGTCTACCTCGCCATCGAGAATAGCGTTGAATCCCTTGATAGTCTCTTCGATAGGCACCATCACACCTGGCAGACCAGTAAACTGTGATGCTACAGAGAATGGCTGACTCAGGAATCGCTGCACGCGACGCGCACGGTTCACAGTCAACTTATCCTCATCGCTCAACTCGTCCATACCCAGAATGGCGATGATGTCCTGCAACTCCTTGTAGCGCTGCAGAATCTCCTTCACGCGCTGTGCACAGTCGTAGTGTGCCTTACCCACAATCAGCGGATCGAGGATACGCGATGTAGAGCCCAGTGGGTCTACGGCTGGATAAATACCCAGCTCGGCAATCTTACGGTCAAGCACTGTAGTAGCATCCAGGTGGGTAAATGTTGTAGCTGGTGCAGGGTCAGTCAAGTCGTCGGCAGGCACGTATACAGCCTGTACTGATGTGATAGATCCTGTCTTGGTCGAAGTGATTCGCTCCTGCATCGATCCCATCTCTGATGCCAGTGTAGGCTGATAACCTACGGCTGATGGCATACGACCCAGCAGAGCTGATACCTCTGATCCGGCCTGCGTGAAACGGAAAATATTGTCGATGAAGAACAGGATATCGGCAGCACCACCGTCCTTACCGCCACCATCGCGGAATCCCTCGGCAACAGTCAGACCCGAGAGGGCTACCGAAGCACGTGCGCCTGGTGGCTCGTTCATCTGTCCGTAAACCAGTGTGGCCTGGCTCTTCTTCAACTCCTCAGGGTCAACCAATGAGAGGTCCCATTTACCCTGATCCATAGCCTCGCGGAACTTGTCGCCGTAGCGGATTACGCCTGATTCAATCATCTCGCGGATAAGGTCGTTACCCTCACGAGTACGCTCTCCTACTCCTGCGAAAACCGAGAATCCGTTGTGTCCCTTGGCAATGTTGTTGATCAGCTCCATGATGAGCACTGTCTTACCTACACCAGCACCACCGAAGAGTCCAATCTTACCACCTTTCATGTAAGGTTCCAACAAGTCGATAACCTTGATACCTGTGGCCAGAATCTCCTTCTTGGTCGACAGTTCCTCGAATGTTGGTGCCTCACGGTGGATAGGATAAGCGCCCTCCATGTTGAGCTGTTTCATACCGTCGATAGGCTGTCCGATAACGTTCAGCATTCTACCCTTAATCTGATCGCCGGCAGGCATCACGATAGGTGATCCCAAAGGTATGGCTTCCAGTCCGCGATGCAGTCCGTCGGTATTGTCCATAGCCACACAGCGCACCGTGTCCTCGCCGATGTGCTGCTGCACCTCGACTATCAGGTCGCGCCCGTCGCCACGCTCAATCTTCAGAGCATCGTAAATCTTTGGCAACACCTTTTCGGCATCCTGACCCTCGGTATCGAAGTAAACGTCGATAACAGGGCCGATAATCTGCGAAATGTGTCCAGTAATTTGTGACATACGCTTTAAAATGTTTTAAAGTTACTATTTTTTTTGATTATTGTTTATCTTCTCACTGCGATATTATAGTTCAGATAACGCGAGTTGCCGGTCACGTCCTCTATCACCTTTACAAATGGGGGGAAGTTCACGGTTTCCTGTTCGGTCACTCCCTTGGTCTCCATCATCACCAGGTTGCCCACTGGGGCGTGGAACGTATCAATCTGGAAGAACTGCCCCTTCCAGATGAAGCTCTGACGCTTCTTGCGGATGGTGGCGCGATACGGGTCGGCCTGCTGAAGCATCTGCTCATACAGGTTGTTGTCCACCTGTCGCTCGGTCTCAATCACTTCGATGTCGGATATGCGCTTTTTCGATCGGTGTACATTCACGACCTTGCCCCCACTCCACTCCCTACGGCGGAGACGCACCTCGCATCCTGGTTCTGCTACCAGATATGTCTGGGTTATCTCGCTCTCAGAGCACTCGGGTATCTCACCGATTATTTCTACCCGGAATATGCGCTCCTCCTGTACAGGCTGAGGCAGTCCTACCACCTTTGATATCTCTGTGAGCACGCGCTTTATCTTGTTGTCGAAGTCGTCGTGATTGTTGATCACACGCAGGTGGGGATGTCCCGTCCAGGCCTGTATCACCTTCTTATCCAATTCGCGGGCTATACGCAGTCCTTCCTCGTTGGCCTGCTCGTAGCGTGTAGCGTTGGTGGCAGTGGTATAGTACTGTTCGGCTCCGTCGGCAGCACTCACCAGGTGCAGCACAGCGTCGTAACTCTGGCGCAGAGCCTCCGAGTTTGTGCCTGCCATACGTGTTATCTCATCCCACTCTTCGGGCTTAATATAGGCCGAAATATCCATTGCGCCGCGGTCGCATACTATCAGCACAGGCTTATCGCACACCTTGGCCAACTTCATAAACTGGTCTTCGAGTGCCAACTGTGTCTCCAGTATTGCCCGCTCGCCTTGATAGTACAAGGCACGGTTCGGCGTCATGTAGTTCCAGCCTGCCGCACTGTACATCGTGGGCACTTCGGGCACATTGAATACCTTATAGCCAAAGCCCGAAAAGTACTCAGTTATCTTAACCAGCGCCGTAGTCTTACCTGCACACGGACCTCCCGTCAATACTATCTTCTTAATATCCGGCATAATTGTCAATTATCAATTGTCAATTATAAATTAGATACTCAGCTCGTCGAGCACTTTTATCAGTTTCTTGTCAAATCGCTTATCAGTGCGGATACACTCACTGAATGGAACATAAACCACCTCGTTGTTTCTCACGCCCACCATGATGTTGCGCTGGCCCTGTTTGATGGCCTCGATGGCACCCACGCCAGTGATTGATGCCAAGATGCGGTCGCGCGCTGATGGACTACCTCCACGCTGTAGGTGTCCCAGGATTGATACACGCACGTCGAACTCGGGGAACTCCTTCTTTACACGGTCGGCATAATACAGTGCGCCGCACTTGGGACTCTCTGATACTATCACGATACACGACTTCTTCGACTTACGTATACCACGACTCATAAACTGTGCCAACTGGTCAACGTCGGTAGCCTCCTCGGGCACGATAGCAGCCTCGGCACCGCAGGCGATAGCACAGTTCTGTGCCAAAAATCCTGCGTCGCGGCCCATAACCTCAACAAAGAATATTCGCTCATGACTGTTGGCAGTATCGCGGATACGGTCTACACACTCCATGATGGTGTTCATTGTGGTGTCATATCCGATGGTGTTGTCAGTACCATACAAGTCGTTATCGATTGTTCCCGGCAGTCCGATTACGGGGAAATCGAACTCCATACCGAAGTTGCGCGCACCAGTCAGCGATCCGTTACCGCCGATAACCACCAGTGCGTCTATCTCCTCCTTCATGCAGGTTTCGTAAGCCTTCTGCATACCCTCGGGTGTGGGGAACTCCTTCGAGCGAGCAGTCTTCAGGATTGTTCCTCCGCGTGTCACGATACCGCTCACGTTCTCGGTGGTAAACTCCTTCACCTCGTCGTGTATCAGTCCCTCGTATCCACGATATATACCTTTAATCTTAAAACCGTTGTAGATGCCGGCGCGCGTCACAGCGCGAATTGCGGCATTCATTCCTGGTGCATCGCCTCCCGACGTCAGGATACCAATCGTCTTAATCTTTGTCATATTAACTTTCTCCTTTTTATTTTTAGTTATACAAAATTCAGTTCCAACCACAGCACTGCCAAACCTATCAGTCCGCCTGCCATCACCTTCGGCGTCAGGTTCTTCACATACCATCCAAGCCTCATGTGCTCCATCCTCATCAGCATCAGTCCACTCACCGAACCTACGCTCAACAGGCATCCGCCCACAGCTGTGCAATATGCTATTATCTTCCAGTAGGCGCCATTCATCACAAAGTTAGCTTCATACGATCCCTTCATGGCTGCGTCGGCTATCGGATATAGCGATATGTCGCTCATGGCAATGGTAAACGAGTCGACCACACCACTAAGTAGTCCTGACAGTATCCCCAACACCCATACGCTGCCGATAGTGTTGTCCATCCACTGTGCCACATCGCCGAATACTCCCGTCTCGGTCACCACGCCCATAGCCAGCATTATACCCATCACAAAGAGTATCTGCTGCAGTGGTCCGTACTGAACCGATCTTGGTGTCATTCGCTGCTGCATCTGGTCGGCATTTATCAGCTTGCGGTTCATCACCTCGTGCACCACCCACAGCACACTGAGCACGCACAGCGCACCCAAGAAGGGGCTCAACTTGGTGATATTGTGGAATGTTGGTATAAACCACAGTCCGCCGATGCCCACAAACAGCATCACCACGCGCTGCCAAGGCAGCAGATTGGTATCGTCGCCGCGGAATGGCATCGGTGCCCACTGTGTGTCCATACGTTCAGGTAGCTCTCTGTGTATCAGTATTGTAGGCACTATCCATGCCAGTATAGCTGGCAGTGCCATAAATGCCGAGAAGTTGGTAGCCGTGATGGCCTCGTCGCCCCACAGCACCAGTGTTGTCGGATCGCCAATTACCGTCAGGCAACCGCCGCAGTTGGCAGCTATCACTATCGCCGCCCCCACCAGCATTCGCTGTCGGCGGTTCTGCACTATGGTGTGCATTATCACCAGCATCATTGTGGCGGTAGTCAGGTTGTCCAGATTGGCCGAGAGTATAAAAGTAGCCAGCGTGATAGTCCACAGCAGGCGCTTGGGGTTACGGGTCTTTATCCACTTCGACACAAAGTCGAAGCATCCGTTGCTGTGCAGTATTTCTACTATGCTCATCGTGGCCAGCAGAAACATCACGATGCTAGCCGCACGCCCCACATAATATAGGAACACATTATTATATATGTAATACTTCACTGCCTCGCTCGATGGCAATGCGCCGTCAAGAAACTCCCAGTAGTCCTGTGCATGACGTTCCATCACGAAATCAGTACCATAGCAAATGTACACCACCCAGCCCACGGTACCAATAAAAATAGCGATAGCCGACTTGTTAACACCCGTAGTGTGTCCGGTGGCTATCACGATATAACCCAGCAGCAGCAGTATTACTATTATCAGTGTCATTTTGCTCTATGTCTCCTACTTTAGTTCAATATCTCTGTCGGAGTCCAATACCAGAATATCGAACCTTGTCCGTCTTCGGTATTATCGCGCACTCCTATCTTTCCGTTACAGCGGTCAACGATTGCCTTACATACGCTCAGTCCCAGTCCCGGATTGTCCTGACTATCTTCGTGGGTATATGTATTCTTGTCGCTCAGCAGACCGAATATGTTCCGTTTCAGTTTCTCGGGCAGTCCCCTGCCGGTATCTTTTACTTCTACATACATTCCGCCCTCTTTTACATAGTACGTCAGTTTTATCTTGCCCTGCATGGTATTCTGCATGGCATTTTCCAGCAGGTGCATGGTCACTATGCGCAGCAATTTTCTGTCCAGATGTGCGCGCAGTCCATCTACCGGCTCTTCCACCTCCAACGTTACACCCTCGTGCAACTGCGGTCGTATCTCGGCGGCGAACTGTCCCATCTCGTAGTCCACATCCGTCACCTCGCGCTGGAACAATTGTTTCTCGCCCTCCAACTCGCTCAGCGACAGCAACTCGTTGATAAGGTGCAGCAGTTCCAGTCCGTTCTTGTTTATCAGGTGCAGCAGATTGTTCACCTCTTCCTTCGACATCATACCCTCATCCATCGTCATCAGCAGGTCGCTGAATCCGATGATGGCGTTGAGAGGTGTGCGTAGCGAATGACTCAGGTTGCCCAGGAATATATCCTTCAGTTCTTCACTCTTGCGTGCAGCCTCGGCAGCCTCGCGGGCTTTTGCCTCGTTTTGACTGGCCACCTGAGCATTGTATTCAGCCTCTTTGGCGTTTCGTCTTGCCACGTCGGCATTACGCTGTGCTTCTGCAGCATTATTCTTTGCCTCCTCAGCACTCAGACGGGCTTTCTCCTCGTTTGCTTTCGCTCTTTCCTCGTTTTCACGTGCCAGATTCAATGCCTTCTTCAACTGGCGCGCATTACGTCTCTGGTTCAATATCACACCTACCAGTCCCAAGACTACCAATGCCGCTATGGCGCCATACATCCATCGCGGTATTATCACGCCGTTGAATGACGAAGCCACATAGCCATATACATCGTCTATCAGGCCTTCGTCTTTCATCTTGTCCAGTTCCTTGTCTATGGCGTCTATCAGCTTCTTATTGTTGCTCACGTAGCAGTATTCTCGCGGCGTCAGCGTCAGGTCTTCCTGTTCCAGATTATGCAGATTATGCTTACCTATCAGATACTTAGCCTGATAGCGATAGCACACCACAGCGTCGTATTTTCCAGCCGACAGGTCTTTCATCGCCTTGGTCAGGTCTTCCACTATCACCAATTGTGCACCAATCTTCTGTAGCGTGTCGCGCACAGGTCGACTGGCCATCAGCGCCACCTCCATGTTGTGCATGTCACGCAAACCATAGTTCTTCTCTGTACCCTTGCGCGTCACTATCTGATAGTACAGTCGTATCACGGCACGCGAGTAGTTGGTTATATCCTTTCGGTATGGCGAATATACCATCATACCCAGATCTACCCTGCCCTGAAGTACGTCGCCTGCTATTGCGCTCCAAGTGTTGGGCTTGTACTCGAATGGTATCTCCATGCGCTTCATAAGCAGCTTGGTAAATTCCACATCGGCTCCGCTGGGCTGTCCCTTCTCGTCAACATACTCTAGCGGGGGGTAATCCTGGTCGATACCGAATTGAAGCGGTTTCTTATCACTGAAGCCAAGATTGTCAGCATTTGCCACAATAGCAAATGTCATCATTAGTAATATCCAATACAATCTTAGTTTCATCTTGATCATTCTTTATGGGCACAAAATTAAGTAAAAAACTTCAACCCACCAAACATTTTTCTAAAAAAAATATAAATTATAGCCCTCGAGCCTTCCAAATGCGGTCTTTAGCGGCATTTATCTCCTGAAATTTCTTTTCAGCAGCCCGTCTCACATCCTCGCCTAGCGCAGCCACTTTATCAGGATGATGCTCCAGCGCCAACTTGCGATAAGCCTTCTTCACCTCGTCGTCGCTCGCCTGCGGACTCACACCCAGCACCTTGTAAGCATCCTCTATTGTGCCGCCTTCCAGATGTAGCATCTGATCAACCTCGCTGGTGCGCAGTCCCATCCACTGGGCGCACTCCTTCAGCGCAGTTATCTCGCTCTGCGGCACACTGCCGTCGGCCTTGGCTATCACCACCAGAAAGTCTAGTAGCTGCAGCCGCTGACTATAGTCCATTTGTCGGCTTATTTGACCACAACACTCCATCACCGTCTGCTTGAATTGCGACCATCCTTCGCGCTTCTGCTCTTCAAACAGTCGGTTCAGTATCTCGTTGCCTTGCTGCACAGCATTTGGTCCGAAGGTCTGTCGCAGCATATTTCGCACCGCTTCCATCTCGCTGTGCATAGCCTTGCCGTCGGCCTTAATTATATACGACGACAGCACCAACAGAGCAAACAAGAAGCTGTTTCGCTGCCCCTGGTCTTGCCTCTGTTGATACACCTGCTGATAATTATCACCATACGATTCCCACGCACCGCTATTGTCAGGATTATTCACACCATCCAGTACACTGTCAAATAGCGAACCCACCAGATATCCGGCCAGTGCCCCCAGAGGGCCGCCAGCCATCCATCCTATAAACCCGCCTATCCATTTTCCTTTAGCCATAATATCTCACAATTTGACTGCAAAGATACACAATTTTATAACGAATCCCACGATTTTTTACGATTTTTTGTTTTTTTCGTAATAATTTGCTAAGCTTGCATAACTAATCACAGTAACGTTCCCCGTTTGATTACGACATCATGTAATAGTTTGATACACATAACCACCAAATAATAAGCAACATGTTACATAAAATAGCTAAACAGCTTACAATCTGAAAGCAAATAGATAATTTCATAATCAAATTATAAATTTAACAACGATTATATTTATTTTCTTCGTACCTTTGCCGTCGGATTATTATTAAATAAGGTAAGGGTATGAATATGAGGATAACAGAACTGACAGACAGTCGAGATTCGGTTAACAAGTGGATGGAGCGCTATGGTGTACGCTTTGGTGTTTACAAGAACGGCATGTTCAATGAGCAACTTTTTCCCATTCGACCCCGTTCCCCGTGTCATTGGGAAGGACGATTGGGCCTATCTGGAGCAGGGCTTGAAGCAGAGAGTGCAGGCACTGAACAAATTTCTGTGGGATGTCTATCATGAGAAGAAAATCATAAAGGACGGTATAGTACCCGAGGAATTTGTATATTCCCTAAATTCCGCAGCACTTTAGTTTAACATTCTTTATAAGTACCTGAGCAACAAAAAGTTGCTCAGGATTTGGCCATGTCAGATTTTTCACTTACCTTA
>ONYZ01000119.1 GCA_900322175.1 uncultured Prevotella sp. | reverse complement strand
GCATCGTTCAGAGCCAGTTCCTTCTCATGGGTCTGGTAGATGACCGCCAGCTCAGCCGCATCGTTTTGCTTCTGCCAGACGAGGGCAGAGTCGATGGCGGCGCTGACACTGTCGGCAAGTACCAGTGCATCGGCATTTCGGCCAGCCTTGCGGTAGGCCATGTAGCTGGGAGAGAGTCGGGTAGCGATGATGTCGAAAGTCATCTTGGCGCCGTCGGTAGTCAAATAGGTGCTATCAATCTGTTCGTACCAGTTAGCTGCCTCGTCGTAGCGACCAGCAGCCATCAGGTAATCGGCAGCCTCTCTGTAGCCTAATGGTTCCATCAGACGACTACGGGGGATGGCGGCATAAGTAGCTTTGGCTTCGGCTGCGTGACCCGTTTCTAATAGAAACAATGCCCGTTTGAGGGCAATATGGCCTTTCCATTCCTCAATCAGCAGCGAGTCGCCTTGCTTGGCATGGCTTAGCGCTTGTGCACAGCGGTCAAGATATGCCATTGCCCCTTCGGTGTCACCTGTTTCGTGATAAATATCAGATATGTTGATACAGGCCCATGCGATATCCAATTCTCTTCCGTTCCCATGATCGGCATCTAGTTGTACTGCCTCATAGACTTTCTGTCCCGTAAGACGGGCCTCGTCGTACTGGTGCAGCTGTAGCTGGATTTCCGCCATGAGCATCAACAAGGCAGACTCTTGATTTTTGGGGAATGCCTCGTTCCCCTTTGCCTGGTGTAGCAGTTCGGTAATGGTATTCAGTGCACCCTCTGTGTCGCCTCGTCTAGAACGCAAACAAGCCCAGCGGTAGCCCGCATCGGTATAGGAACCCCAATCCTGTGAAGGGTCTGAGGCATAGCCTTGATAAGACTTCTTGTAGAATTGCTCAGCTATCTTCATCTGCCAGCCTTGGTCGTAGACGAGTCCACGCAGATGGTCGGCCTTCGGCGTACTGACAATCTTCTCCGTCTCCATGCAGTCGATGACGGTCAGGGCGCGGTTCAGGTTCTTAGCATCGTAGGCTTCGTAATACCGCTGCCACGCTGCTTTTGCCTTCCCGTCGTCCTTTGTCTCGCCGCTATGAGTGCAAGCTGACACCATGGTTAGCACGACGCATAATGAAATTATGTATATCCTCTGCTTCATTTATTATACGATTCCTGCTTTCCTCATTTTCTGGCGCTGCTCCTCATTCTGACGGATGAAGCGCTCGATGAATACGTTCTGGTCGCCAATACGCCAACGCTGGTATATGATGATGATCACCAGCGCTAGTACCACCACAATAAGGGTGGCGGCTAGTGCAACTGTGAAGACAAGTGTTATATCCATACGCATTGTTTGTTTGAATTCGACTGCAAAATTAGTCTGTTTTCTGGTAATAATAGTCTCATGATAGGAAAAATTGAGTCTCAAAACGGGAAAAAGTATGTCTGACAGAAATTGTCAGGCTAAAAAAATCCCGATGAAATGGGCAATTTTTATCGTTTCCTAGCTACTCACTAATGGCCTCAATGTCATTTCAAACCTCACAGGTGCCGGGTACGGTGTGACCCTCATTCTTATAGATATACGCTTTGTGCATCAAACATATACGTTATCTTCATCAAACATATACGCTATCTTCATGCAACATAGCCTATATGTTCATCGTGGATATAGGCTTCTCACATAGCGCGGAGCCTATACTCATCATGCGAGTAGCCTATACTCACATCGTCTCCATAGGCTCGGCTGCATGTCAGGAGCCACTCGAGCCAATGTCAGGAGCCACTCCGCTGCATGTCCGCAAAGGCTCGAAACGATGGCTGGAAAAATCCTATGAAACAAGGCGAGGGTAAAAAATCTGTATAACCGTTTGAATATTAGTTAGTTAGATTTTATAGTAAGTGACGGAAGTGACTTGTATATGCAGACTTTCGTATAGAAAGGATTAATCTACCAGATTAATATTTCCTTATGAAAAGTTAGGTACAGGTAGTCACTTTCGCCACCTTAATCACAAATTAGCAAGCCTGTAATTTGCTGATTATCAGAGTAAAAGAGCCTCTTTTGTTACAAACGTTTCAACGCCCCGTTCCGACAACCTCACAGGTGCCAGGCGCCTCGTGACCCTTAGAAACAATAGGGACGGAGAATTTGATCATCTCCGTCCCTATGATTATTATGTTACCACTGCTCGATTACTGGTAGTGTGGATTTACCAACCTGACGAGGACCAGAGACAACTTGAATCTTGTTTCTGGGTTCCAATAGTCTTGCTTCTAATTCTTTAAATTGCGCTCTCTTGAACATAACTTGTTGATTTTCTGCTGCAAAGATACGCAAAATTCTCAAATCTACCAAACAAAAATCTCAAATTGGTCAACATGTGTCATGTACCAGCCCCCTTCTATGTTCCGAAAAAAAAGGGGTTCACTTCGTGTGGAGTGAACCCTTTTTGTGTTTAGTTGCGGAAGATGAGTCCGTCGCCAAACTCATCGATGATGATGGGCTTGTCGCGGTTCACCTCATCGGCCAGAATCTTACGCGACAGGTCG
>ONYZ01000018.1 GCA_900322175.1 uncultured Prevotella sp. | reverse complement strand
AAAAAGGCACGCAAAAAGACACGCCAGGCTGTCTAGTGGTACAGTTGGTACAGATGGCAGTTTATTTTGAGAGCCATATTTCGCCTCAATTATACATTACTAATATATATAATATATATATTATATATATTAGTAAAAATATTATACAACTTTACACAACTAGTATAGTACCCCTACGCTGAGAAAACTGCCATCTGCCATCTGTACCGTGAAACGCAGAAATCTACTTTCTTTACATTTTAACATTTCAAATAAATCTGAGATAAATGAAAGAAAGGCTTGTTTTGCATCTGGATTTTTTGTACCTTTGCATCGTCAATGAAGATAAAAATTTGCGACCCCACGAGAGAAGTTTTTCTCGCCCACGGGAGAGATAAAAAAGACTCACAAATGGGTGCAGATGGCAATCGGATTTGATAAGGAAGATGGAGACGGAAGTGGCCACACGTTAGACCAGAACCTTTAGTATTAACCATGAAAAACATTTGACAGTTATGGCACTGAAAGTAAAAGCTAAGGAACAGTATCAGAACATCGGCAAGTATGCTGGTAAGTATCGTTACGTGATGATGCCGGAGCTCTACACGGCTCTGACTCAGGACAAGGTGATCAAGGAGGCTGCTCTGCGCAGCGGCGTGAGCAAGGGAGTGATGCAGGCTTGCTGGGATGCAGCCGGTGAGGTGATCAAGGCGTGGGCCACTGAGGGTCACAGCGTGGCACTGCCGGGTCTGGGAACCATGCGATTCGGCCTGCGTGCCAAGTCGGTGGCAAGCGTCAACGACGTGCGAGCATCGCTCATCACCAGCCGCCGCATCATCTTCACCCCTGATGTTGACCTGAAGGACGAGCTGAAGAACACCGCCGTGCAGATTACCTGCTACGACCGTGACGGCAAGGAAGTGAAGCGCTTGACCTCGACCGATGACGGCACCGTGGAAGACCCCGAGCAGGAGAACGGCAGCGGCAACGGTGAGAACGGCGGCACGCAGGAGGGTGGCAACACCAACCAGGGCGGCAGCGGCTCAGAGGGTGGTTCGCAGAACAGCGGTTCTTCGCAGAACCAGGGCGGCAACAGCGGTAGCGGCTCGAACACTGGAGGCAACAGCGGTAGCCAGAGCGGCAACACGGGCGGCAACAGCGGCTCGGAGAGCGGCACCGAGGGTGACTACCGACTGGTGATCTACAAGTACGGTAACGGCACGTCAACCGTGACGGACGACAGCGAGCAGGAGATCAACAGCAACAGCAACGTGCATTCCGGCTCTAACGTGAACATCAGCGTCGTGCCTGTTGAGGGCAAGGAGCCTATCGCCAAGGTGAACGACAACCGCATCACGCTGACTGAGAACGACGGAACCTACACGGGCTCGTTCCAGATGCCTACCAAGGGCACCGTACTGGAGATCAACTCCGAGCCCGACGAGTGGGACTACGCCGACCAGAACTAACGAAGCATGAGGGCTGAGGGCTGATGTCTGAGGCTACAGCCTTCACCCTCGCTTCTAGTACTAACCTTAAAAACTGATGCTATGAAAAAGGAAACTTGGAAGACCGTCATTCAGGTGATTGTGAGCATCCTCACAGCAGCCCTGACGGCACTGGGTACAACCAGTTGCATGGGCCACGGTCCCATTGCATTCTAAGCGCAACAGGCGCTCTCTACAATTGAGGACTGACAGACATCTGCGCTGCCAGTCCTCTTTTATTTTGTTAAGCAAACATATTGATAACCAAAAAGTTATATTTTGGTAGCGACATCAATGTCGCCATCAAAATACTTTGATAAGGAAATGGATTTCCCTACCCAATATCAGTCTCATCCATTTTGATCGCGAAAAAGATTTCGGGAACAAAAATGCACCAAGTGTGCAATTTTTGGATTATTCTTCGTAATTTTGCCAACGAATTGATAAAAAGATATGGCGGCAATCATTACAGATACATTCGACTATAACGATATTGTCAGGGTGCTTGACCTTGATGAAGCTTTTGTGTTTCATCAGATTGATGCGCTTCAGTCGAAGTATTGGCGTATTCTGATAAAGACAAAACCCAAGGGACTGAAGATTTTCCCGCCTGTGATGGTGAGCGGCAATAGAGGTATCGACTATATGATATTCATGCTGAGCCGGGACTGGCAAACGACAAAGAAACAGCGATTGCTCGACTGCATGTATTTTGGGGTTTACCGCCAGTCTGACGGCTTCCATCTCGTAGGCTTCATGCATCTTGATTACAATCCTATGGCAAAGGCAGAGAAGGCTTTCTTTACTCCTCATTTCTTTGACAGATATAGGGAGAGGACAGGCTTACCCCTCGATATGCCGAAAATGGAAGTGATGAAGGATTGGATCATGAAGAACTATCATCTCAATTCCGATGCACAAGGCAGTGAGAAGTATCCCGATGGCATCTTCTGTGCTTACCCAAGTGGTGTCGGTTTGGGGAGAGAACTGCCTGACGGCAATAGCGAGATGAAGACTTTTGTCACTTACGACATGCTGCGAGGAGAGCAGGTGGAGAAAGGAGAAAGCCAAAGCAAAATGGCTAAAGTTCAAGAAGAAGATGGCTTTAAGATCTATAAGGACATCGTGGAAAGCCTTTTGAAAAACAGAGGTTTATGAGTAATATAGAGAATGTAGAGATCATCTCGGCCAGACCTGAAGATGCAGATTTCATTGCATGGATTGTAGCCCAAGGGATGCACATGGATGGTGTGCCGCCGTTTTTGAAAAAACACGGCGCTCGCGATGACACGCTCTATAGTTGGCAGAATACTCGCCTTCTTCGGTGCGATGGAAAACTGGCTGGTGGTCTTATCTCCTACGACGGAGCCACACATGAGGAAAGGCGAAGGAATACCTGGGTGCTGCCCGACGGAAGGCAATTCAATTCGGGTGACGTACCAGAGACGATGGCTGGTGAATACTATCTTGACTCTTTGGCCATCGTTCCTGAGTTTCGTGGGCAAGGGCTTTGGAAACTGCTATTTGACGATGCGATAGAAATGGCCAAGGAAAAGGGGTTCCATCGCGTCACACTGATTTGTGAAGAGAGTTATCCAAAGTTGGCACACCTTTATACTTCCTATGGGTTTGTGCCAGAAAACACAATTATGTTTTTCGACACACTCTGCCGCAAGATGTCTCTCTCAATATAAGGACGATGACAGGAAACCGGCAACATATCATCCACGGCTTGCGTGATGGCATACCCATTGCGATGGGCTATTTTGCCGTGACGTTCTCGCTTGGCATCATTGCTGCGAGGGCAGGCCTGACGGCTCCTTTGGGATTCCTGAGCAGCTTTTTCACCCGTGCTTCGGCTGGCGAATATGGTACCTACACGCTGGTAGCGGTTCAGGCAGCCTACGTGGAGGTAATAGCCATGTGTCTGGTGGCCAACCTGCGCTATATGCTGATGAGTGCGGCACTGTCACAGAAGATAGCCCCAGATACATCATGGTTCCACCGCATACTGATGGCCTGCTGCGTGACTGACGAGGTGTTTGGCATCTCTGTGGCCCATCCGGGCTATACGCCTCCAGCTTATACTTACTCGGCAGCCCTGATATCGACGCTGTTCTGGGCATCGGGTTGTGCTGTGGGCATCGTGGCTGGCAGTCTGTTACCACAGCCGATGGTGACTGCCCTGAGTATGTCACTCTACGGCATGTTCCTGGCTATCATTATCCCACCTGCCCATAAAGACCGGAACGTGCTCTATGCGCTGATAGCCAGTTTCGTGTTGAGTGGTCTGTGTGCTGTGGCACCCGTTATTGGCCAATGGAGCAGTGGTATGCGTACTGTGGTGCTGACGATTGTCATTTCAGTAGTGGCCGCATGGCTTAAACCTATAAAGACGGAAGACGATGGAGCAGCATAACATTCTTATATATATCCTCCTGGCCATTGTCATCACTAATCTGATTCGCGTGACACCAATGGTACTGATCAAAGGGGAGTTACACAACCGCTTTGTGCGCAGCTTCCTGTATTATGTGCCTTACGTCACGCTGGCCGTGATGACTTTTCCTGATATGATTATGGCTACGCCAACTCCATTGCCAGGAATAATTGCACTGTTGGCGGGCATCATTGCAGCATGGTTCCGTTTGGGACTTTTCCCAGTTGCAGCCATCTGTTGCGTTATCGTCTATTTACTGATATGAAACTAAACAGATCTTGAAAGATGGATAATAAGAAAATTGTGATTCGCAAGGCTGAACGGCAGGATGTTCCGTTGCTGATGGAGTTCATTAGAGGAATTGCACGGTATGAGAAGATGGAGAACGAGGTGATTGCTTCTGCGGATGTGCTGGAGCGGGAGATGTTCGACGAGCACAGGGCAGAAGCGGTTTTTGCTGTAGTGGATGGTCGTGAGGTGGGCTTTGCGCTCTACTTCTACAACTTCTCTACGTTCATCGGTCATTCAGGACTGTACTTGGAAGATCTGTTCGTATGGCCAGAAGATAGAGGCAAGGGTTACGGAAAGGCTTTGCTTCTGCATCTGGTCAAGATTGCAAGGGAGCACCATTGCGGAAGGATGGAATGGACGTGCCTAAACTGGAACCAGCCAAGCATTGATTTCTATCTGTCACTCGGAGCTGTTCCCATGAAAGAATGGACAATCTATCGACTGGACACTGCTGCATTGGAGCGCTTGTCATAAACTATCGCTTTAATTTGCGCTCATCGTCTATATCTTCATAGTTGCCATGACCGCCAACTTCATGTTCACGGTTTCCGTCCTTAGAACCACCACGTTGCTGTAGGGCTTTTCGTACACCTTGGATGATATTCGGTTTTGAGACTGACGTGGCAGACTGAGTATGAGTAATATCTTGCTGAGTCTGATGCTTTTTCAAGCGACTGACATCAAGACCTTCATGTTCCATATCGAGAATAACCTTATTTGCAAAGTCAATGCAATAGAAGCGATCATCCTCGTTGACGATATAATAGCCATCCTCATGCAGTTTGTCTCTCAGAGATTCATCTGGGGTACTGTCGAAGAGGTCTTGAAGTTGATGCAGAGTTTTATTCTTGTTCGCTCTATCTGTGCCTACAGTAAGTCGATCTGGATGATTATACTTGCCCATTTTACAGAGAATAACAGCTTCCTCCATAGTTGAGGGATGAAATGACTGGAGCCAAGAAAGACGATCATTAGAGCGTAATGTCGTAAGAACGTGTTCCGGCAAATCATAGGAAGTTCCGTTGAATAGTACAGCTCCGTTCATCAACTTACAGCCAAACTGTCGGCGAAGAAGCTTATTCAATTCCCTTGTAGTCAAATTTTGATTATCTTCCAGCATCTGGTCAATAAAGGACTCCAACTGCCGGAAACGCTCTTCACGTGACTGGAACTGCAAAAGGTCGCGAAGCTTCAGCACTTCACTACCTTTGAAGACAGTCTTTGTGTGATGATCTACAACCATGTAGCCATAAGGCGAATCCTTGGAACCAAGAAAAACGAGACTGACACCGAACTTGTCGCGCATGAGCTGCTGGACTTCTTCTTTGTCAGCAGACATATCACGATATTTCTTCAAAATAGCCCGGAGTTGGGCTTTTCGTCGCTGGTTATCAGCGTTAGATTGATTGCAATGTGATACCACCAAAGATATTGGTACATGTTCCTGAACGAGGCCTGCACGCTTGAGAATGATCTCGTCGGATTCTTTGTAGCACTCATAGCCCATCGTTTCGAGGATTGCCATGAACTGCTGCACAGTGCCGAAGTTGTATTCAAGAGCTTTAGCGGTGGACTCCCCTACTCTTTGGTTTTCACTTTGCTGCAGCAGACGATTGATGACATCCTGAGAACGTCGGCGTTCGTGGTTATTATCTATCTTCTGACCGTCTGGAGCAACACGACTAGTAATGACATGGATATGATTGTTGTCCGTATCATGATGGGCATAGATGAGCATAGGTTGTCCTGGCTGGCCATAGCCCATCTCGTTCATATAACGACGGGCAAAACGGACTAACTCCTCATAGGTCATCTCATGTCCCTTGCAAGAGAAGGCTATATGAAATTGAGGCTTCTTTATATGGGTGTTACGGACTGAATAGTCATTCAGGAAAGTAACCAGATCATCGGAGGTGTACTTTCCTGCATTGCTTATATAGCCAAAGTTGAGCATCTCTACAAGTTCAGCCTTGCCTTCTTTGACCTTCTGCTCATTGTAGGCTACAGCATGGAAATTATTGCTTGACGGAAGGATGGTTGCTATCATAATATACTATTTGCAGAATATGATAATATATAAATATGTAGTTTATAGAATATGTAAATATGCTATTATCAGAATTGCAAAATATAATAATATCACGTCGAAGATGGATGCTTGATGAGTTTCTGAACTATCTGTTGCTGTTCAGCCTTGATATCTTCGAGAAAGGTGAGAATGTGACGTACTTGGGGTAATATGACCTGATCGTAATACTCCTGACGCAGTTCGTGACCGATAGCAAGTTCGTTGGCACGCTTCATCGACTGGTTAAAATTCCCACCAAGCCAGCTGAGATCCTGCTGATATTTGCGGTAGAGTTCTGTCATTTCATTCAAAGCTTCCATACGTCGGACTGTGCCGATATCGTTGAACTGCCTGACAGCATCACGAATCATCGCACTCACGTTGTGATAACCAGATGCCTTTCTTTGGAAAAGGTCATACTCTTCGGGAGTCAGCCTCACTTTGCATACTATTGTTCGTTTGTCCATATAACTGTTTTATAGATACGAGTTGCGAGTATCGTCCTCCTGTGTCGAAGCACAGGCAAGTCGATTTTTGAGGGGGCGAATCCTACGCAGGAGGATTTGTGGCCACAAAAATACAACTTGCTAAGAAACTACCAAACACATTTGCCCAATCCTCAGTGCAAAGGTAGGAATAAAGTCGCAGACCACGATGTTTTATAATAAAATATGAAGTTAAACTTTGTTTAATATAACAATATACAAATATCTGATTATCAAATATATACAATATGCAAATAAAATAATATATGATTATTATAACAGCATATTACCTTAATAATAGAATAGCATATTATGCTAAGATAATAATATTCAAAAAGCATAATTTCAGAACTGCATAATACAATAATATACAAATATGATAATTACACAATATGGGAAAATAAGAATATGTTATTATAGCAAAACGGGTACTACATAATCTCACGATCAATAGTACCCTGCCTAATACTAAGAATTACTTCTCAGTTATACGTTGGATGTATTGTATAATCGTTAGGGCAATAAGAAAGTGGACTGCCCCTATGCGACTTCAGCGTCGGCGAACGCCCACATACACACAGCAAAGCAGCCCACCGTATGAGCTGTTCCTGTGCTTTGTATGTGTTGAAATTTCGCCGATTTCGAAGTCAAAGCACTGCTTTCAGCCTCTTTCGAGACCTCTAAGCTGCTGCAAAGATACGATTTTTCCCTGAATTGATAACCATCATTCCAAGAAAAAGTCATATTTGCAGTCTAAAAATGAGTTTCTTTCTGCTTCAGAAGCTCAAAATGAACAGTGTAACGTACGCCAGACTTATCGTGGCGATGAGCGTTACGGTTGAAACAATGGAGGTTGATATCAAGATGGTCACCCAGATCTTTTGTAGTCAGTCCGCTATGCTTACCATTCTCAATACCCCAGCCATGAGCGAGACCACCTTCTGGAATAATAGACAGTTCATACAGCTTGTTGAACACACGCATAGAACGAGTATGAGAGAGATTCTTAACTTCGTACTTAATCTTATCACGTACAATCTGGCTGACACACTCCATCATAAACCGGTCCCGATGTTCTGCGAATGAGAAACGGCGGTCAAGTTTGAGATCTTCATCATCGAACTTCACACGGAAGTCCTTCTTTGAAAAGCTAATAGAATAGTTACATACACTCAGCATATAGAGGTCACGGATGCGACGAATGAACTGTGCCACGAGAATGCAGCCCAGTGGAGTGTTGATATACCTGTCCTCGTAGGTAATCTCAACTACAGGATCTTTTAGCATAACATGCCGGATGTGGTTCCATTTCTCAGGATGATACTCTTGAAGGTGGTCAAAGAGTTCATCGCTGTGTACGTCATGGGTAACATGGAAAGTGAAGGTCAGATCATCTCCAAAAACATTACGTCGGAGAAGCTTTTCCTGGTCTATCATAGGATAAACCCACTTCTCCAGCATACCAATGGCCTTGTGAGAGTCGTCCACACTCCAGTCATCAGACACTTGCTGTAATAAACTTGTCAGCGAAACAGCCAACTTCTTTCTCTCTAAATCCTTCATCCAGCTAAGGAGAGAGTCGTCCACACTCCAGTCATCAGACACTTGCTGTAATAAACTTGTCAGCGAAACAGCCAACTTCTTTCTCTCTAAATCCTTCATCCAGCTAAGGATGGGATGGTCGTTGTACTTATTGTTGCTCATAATCGTGAAAAATTAGCGCTGCAATATATTGCAGAATCGTCGAATCTAAGCAGACGAACCGTACTTTTTTCTGGCAGAGCCTAATTTTCTCATGATGTCGCTGCGGAGTTTACCCTTCGTCTTGACAATAATGCCATCACCGTATGACATCAGCTCCATAAGCAACTCGGTATTGGGAATGACATGAATAGTCATGAACACACCCGTCTTGTCTCTACCCACAATCTTCTGGCTGTGATGAATGGGGCGGGTCTGGAGATAAGGCAATTCGTGCTTATCAACGTGGAACCTGATGGTCTGTGGCTCACCATCCATCCGGGCGATGCCGACAACATCATTGAAGTACTCATGAACATCGACATCGATAGGAACATACGGATCAAAAAGTGACTGATGGAATGTAATCATGCGGTCGAGGGCATAGGCTGAGATAGAGTCAAGATGATGGGAATTCTTGGCTATGAGATACCATCGCTGCTTAAACTGCTTCAGGAAATAGGGATAGAGCAGATGGGTGCGAGCCTTCTTGCCAAAGGCCTGGTAAGTGAGGCTGATGGGTTTCTTGTCTATGATGGCATGGAAGAGACCCGTGAAGAAGGCACGGCCAAGGATGCTGTCGGACTCCTCGAACTCGACAACAGGGGCATCGTTGGAGGTAAGGAACACGTCGAAATGGGAACAGAAGTCTCTGACCCAGTCCATCTGCGGCATGCCTTCGAACTGGGACAGAAAATTGAGAAAGCCCTGTATCTTCTGTTCGTCCTCGGCAGTGAAAGGCTTGGCATAGATAGAGAAATCGGGCTTTTCGTATCTGTAACGGATGATACGTCGGTCGAAACCATCCTGGATCTGCTCGATGTTAACATGATACTTGTTGGAAATCTCCGTCATGTCGTTCAGGATGGTGTCCTTAGTCCTTACTTCGAGAACGCCTCTCTGGCTGAGCTGATGGTTAACCACTCGGATGATGTCCTGCATACTGACACCTTCCCTCCGTTTGAGAAGTCCGTCAAGGATCTTCTCTCGCATACTGTAATTCTTACTATTAGGCATATTATCTTAAACTTTGAATCAGATCCAGACCATCGCCACACAGATGACTGCATGGTAGCCAGGTCAGTCCATGGCGGCGGCAAAGTCAATGACGCTTCAAGATATATAGCCTATCGAGCCGGTGTTATGACCACTGCCGTCAGACAGGACCGGAACCGACATCTTTCTTGCAAATTTAAGAAATTCTGGCGACACATGGAAATGATTGCGAGAATAAATGCAACAACTGCCTGAAAAAGGGCTGAATGAGAAGAAGAAAGAGGCTCGGAAAGTTGCATATCTCAGAAATTTTTAGTAACTTTGTAGGTAGAATCGGGCCTCTGGAGTGGTCCCAAGTTGAATCGAAAATCGTATGTGCTATGATGATATTTAGCTTTTTCTTCGTGCTGTTTTATACAGTGACCCATGCCATCTTC
This sequence comes from uncultured Prevotella sp., assembly GCA_900322175.1. Lineage (GTDB taxonomy): Bacteria > Bacteroidota > Bacteroidia > Bacteroidales > Bacteroidaceae > Prevotella. Next base: position 44,011 of record ONYZ01000018.1, on the reverse strand, counting down.
TCGGTGGTTGGCATGATAGCGAGGGGAATCGTCAAGGTGTTCGGCATCATCTTCGGAGTCGGACACTAAAGCGACGGTGTGCGACTGGATGTGGTCGCATGCCAACGCAAGCGGTCGTATGCGATCGCAGGCCATCGCATGCCATCGGAAGCCATCGCATGCAATTGTTAGCCAAAACGAACGTCCTTTTTCTTTCCCAAAAAGTCAGAGTTTCATAAAGCTTTATTTATATATATATTTTTAAAGCTTTATTTACGGAGGCATGAAAAGCCCTGTTAATCGGGGTTGCAGAAAATAAGTTGGGAGGTTTTTAGCGGTAAGTTAGGAGGTTTTTAGGCAGAAGATGGAAGGTTTTTAGCACAAGAAAACCGAAGTTAGGAGGTTTTTAGGCAACGAGTGTGTCAACCTGTAGCAGGATTAAGGGTAACACGGAAGTTAGGAGGTTTTTAGCATCCGAAGGCCTTTGCCAGGCCATCGAGCGGATTTGGTGGTTTCGGGGAAAAGCACTATCTTTGCAGCGTCTTAGTTACGGACGACTTTAATTTGTGCTTTACTTTGATTTCGTAACAAGAACCTTGACGGATTAGTGTGCAACAGCGGCAGGCTGGTAGCATGGGCATCCGTCGGGCAGAAGCAAAGCATGAATGATGAATCCCGTAAATACGGCAATAGCAAAGTAGATTATGCCTCGGCAGAGAAAAGAGATATACAGGCAAAATGAACTTGCCTCGATACAACATGAGAATGTAACCTGGAGTAACGACCTGATCAGTTCACCCATCTCCTGCAGCCTGATGGAGCGGCGGGTGATGTATTTCATTACTGGCGTAGTGAAGCATAAGTTTCTGGAGAACGACCTAGGCGTGCCTGACAACTGGAAGGAGTTGTACTTCTATATGACCGACCGTGACTTGGGTGAAATCGGCGGTTCGAAGAATATAAGATACACCTATGAGGTGCTGACGGCACTGGGCATGAAGTTCTTCCCAATCACTTATCGTAAAGCCGACGGAAAGGTCATAGTAGGACGAATCCATTGGGTAGATACGTTCTTCTACGACGAGGAGCAGGAACTGTACGCCATCCGAATTTCGCCGGAGATTATGCCGTTGCTGATCAATCTGACGCAGAACTTCACAAGCTTCGACCTTGGGACGGCCATGCGGCTGAGGTCGAAATATACGCAGAAGCTGTATGAGTTGTGCTGCAAGTACGGCGGTGACTACCGATATAGCGACGGCCAGGAGGAAACGACGGGCAATGTGTATAAGAAGCGCGTGGTGCCAATAGGAATGGATCATTTCCGGGTGCTTTTCAACCTGAATGAAATCAGGGATAAGAAGACTGGCAAGGTGCTACAGGAATCGTCGTACGAAAGTTATAAGGACATCAGGAGCAACATCCTTCAGGTAGCCCAGAACGAGCTGTACGACCTGTATCTGTTTCATGCCTCCAACGTATGGTTCGACTTTCAGGCAGGGCCAAGAAAGGGAATCGGAGGCAAGACATCATCAATTATCATCTACATCTACACACGGGAGAATCCGAAAGATGGGCTGTGCAGGCCTTGGCAGAAGGGCGACGAAGATTTGTACCCCTATGAGCCGCCATACGTGGAAAAAACCAGGAAAACACCACAGCAGAAGCTACACGCAAATGTGTTCTATGGCGCAGACCATCAGGAGGAGATCGTACTCTCGCTGCTCTCAAAGTATCTCAGCAAACGGGAGTTGACGTACTATATGGCAGCCATCAACCGTGAGGCCAGGCAATGCAGAGACTGTTATACACAGGTTATTCAGGTGATTCTGGAGAAGGAAAAGCAGCCGAAGTTCAGCAAGGCAAAGAAGCAATATAAGCGGAATAACATCATAGAATACGCCCTCCAGGAGAATCTGAAGGAATACGGCTGGTCTATAAAGCCACCCAAGAACTACAAGCAGGTTTATAGGCAGGAGGAGCTTTTCAGATAACTTTCTTTTAAACATATAATTAATAAGGTGCCGATAGCAGGTCTTCCTATCCCAGGGTGCAAATCTGGAAAATAAAGCAATCGAAAGGGAAGAAGACGCTTGCGTCGGCCTTTTTTTCTCAAAACATTGTGATTGCAAGCCTGAGTGTTGTTTAGCGCACTTGAAAACCCTATTATGCAGAAGACTGCATTCGTCTGCATTTCCCTGCACTATTCTTAAAGAGGGGATGCACTATTACATGCATAGAACTGCAATAACATGAAGAAATCTGCATCACGTACACTACTGAACTAATGTAAAAAGAAGGATTATTACAACTATCTACTGCAAAAACCTGCATTTTACTGCAATGATAGATTTTTAGATTTTTGGGACGCTAACCATCATCTGCACATTTCTGCAATAACATGAAGCGGTTAATAAGGCAAAAATCTGTCGATTTTGGCGGTAAAATCGAAAAAGGACGTTAAAAATCAAATAATTATGTTAAGTAACTATATTGTAATGTAAAATGATTTTATCATTTAGGACATGTTAGGGTTAGAGTACACCCGCCTTGCGTCCCAAAATCGTCCCAAAAATATGTAAAGAAAAACGAAATTTTCGGGACGCTGGCAAAAAAAATCCGCTAACTTATTGTAAGTCAGCGGACTCTTTCCACATGGGTGGTCGAGGTGACAGGACTCGAACCTGCGACAGCCTGGTCCCAAACCAGGAACGCTACCAACTGCGCTACACCTCGGTGGTTTTCTGTTTTGCGGGTGCAAAGGTACGAAGATTTTTTGAAACAAAAGAAGATTAATGTCCAAAAGTGCTTTTTGTTAGCACATTTTAACAAACAAGCATCTTCACGCCTTCAAAAACACAAAAAAGCCTCCCAATCCGGAAGGCTTAATTATAATATCTGAATTCTCTTAATTCTTAACTCTTAACTACTTAATAATTCCCTGCTCTACGAATATCTTCTTGAGGGCAACTACCGAACGGTCAACCTGTTCCTTAGTGTGAGTTGCCATCAGGGCGTAGCGCACCAGTGTGTCCTGTGGAGCACATGCAGGTGGTATTACGGGATTGATAAACACACCAGCCTTGAATGCTAATGCGGTTACCAGGAATGTCTTATCTACATCGCGCACGTATAGAGGTATAATAGGACTCTCGGTCTCGCCGATCTCGAATCCTTCCTCGCGGAAGCGCTTCAAGGCATAGTTGGTAACATCCCAAAGAGCCTGGATGCGCTCTGGCTCCTGCTGGATGATGTGCAGAGCCTCGAGAGCTGCGGCTGTGGCAGCGGGAGTGTTAGATGCCGAGAAGATGTAAGTGCGGCAAGTGTGGCGCAGATAGTTGATGGTATCCCAGTCGGCTGCGATGAAACCACCGATAGAAGCCAGCGACTTAGAGAATGTACCCATGATGAGGTCGACCTCGTCAGTCAGTCCGAAGTGATCGCAAACACCACGACCCTGCTTACCAAACACGCCGATGCCATGAGCCTCGTCGACCATGATAGAGCAGTTGTACTTGTGCTTAAGCTCTACGATAGCTGGCAGATTTGCCAAGTCACCCTCCATAGAGAACACGCCATCTACCACGATGAGCTTGATAGCCTCCTGTGGCAACTTCTGCAGCACGCGCTCCAGGTCGGCCATATCATTGTGCTTGTAGTGCAACTGGCGGGCAAAGGCCAGACGACGGCCGTCAACGATAGATGCGTGGTCGCGATCGTCGCAGATCACGTAGTCGTCCTTGCTAAGCAGTGCGGGGATGACGCCCTGATTGACCGAGAAACCTGTAGAAAGGCAAAGACAGTCGTCCTTGCCGATAAACATTGAAATCTCCTTTTCCAACTTGACGTGCAGGTCGAGCGTTCCGTTGAGGAAACGGCTACCGGCACAACCAGAGCCATACTTATCAAGCGCAGCCTTTGCATCAATAATACGCTGGTCGCCAGTAAGACCTGTATAGGCATTAGAGCCGAACATCAGCACCTTGTGGCCACCCATCTCAACTTCCGTTCCCTGCTTTCCCTCAATCTCGCGGAAATAAGGATATACGTCAGCCTCCATAAACTTCTGCGGCTCACGATAATGCTTGAATCTTTCTTGTAACTGTCCCATTCCTATTAGGTATAGTCTTTTTATTTTTAAATTTCAGGGTGCAAAGATACACATTTTTTGGTAAAACGTGCAAGAAAATCATAAATAATGATTGTTTTTTCCTAATTTATTGCTTTTTTGGGGCTTTTTCTCGTCCAAAATTCGTAAATTTGCACACGCTTATGACGAAAAAGAGAAGAATTACATTCATCCTGAACCCGAAATCGGGAACCTCGTCGAAAGCTGAGGTACCCGAAATGATAGAACAGATACTGGACAAAGATCTGTTCAGCACCGAAATATGCTTTACCGAATATCGCGGACATGCTGCCGAGATAGCCAAGAACAAAGCCAAGGAGGGTGTCGACATAGTGGTGGCCGTGGGTGGCGACGGCACAGTGAACGAGGTGGCAAGGTCGCTGGTACACACTGATACGGCACTGGCCATCGTACCCTGTGGCAGTGGCAACGGACTGGCACGCCATCTGTGTCTGCCGATGGACATCAAGAAGGCTATCGGCATAATCAATAGTTGCAAGATAGAGTCGTTCGACTATGGTGTAATCAATGGCATGCCATTCTTCTGCACATGCGGCATGGGATTTGATGCGTTTATATCGCTGAAGTTTGCCGAGGCGGGCAAGCGCGGACCTATCACATACGTGGAGAACGTGCTGAAGGAGGGACTGAAATACAAGCCCGAGACCTACGAGGTGAGCGACGACACTGGAGCTCGTAAGTACAAGGCTTTCCTGATAGCGTGTGCCAATGCGTCGCAGTATGGCAACAATGCGTATATAGCCCCAGGCGCAACGATGAAGGACGGCGAGATGGACGTGATAGTGATGGAGCCGTTTACGGCACTGGATGCTCCACAGATAGCTGCCGACCTGTTTATGAAGACGCTGGGCAACAACTCTAAAATAAAAACATTCCGCACCAAGAATCTGCATATCAGTCGCAAGCAGCCTGGAGCGATACACTATGACGGCGACCCGATAATGACCGACGCCGAAATTGACGTACACATGGAGCCGCAGGGCATCAAGATACTGGTGAATCCTGATGCCAGCGAGGATGTAGGACAGCCTAACCCCGTGCTGAACGCATTTAGCGACTTCTTTAATAATATTAATAATGTACGCGAGGACATAGAGCGCCAAGGGCACAGAATTCAGGTGATTAATAAAGTTTTGTTGAGGAAGCTCACAAAACTTTAGAATTGACAATTGACAATTGAAAATTGACAATTATGCAGCAGGTGATTGTGATGTTGATCCTGGCCGGGGCGATAATTTATGCCGCTTGGTGGGGGTACGAGCGGATACGGAAGAGTGATGATCCGTGCGAAGGATGCACCGGATGCCAGCTAAAAGAGATGAAAGATAAGGCAAAAGAGTGCGAAAAACGAAAAAAATCATGCTGTTGCACTAAAAAGTAGCAAAAAAATTTGGTAGTCTCGAAAAAACTCGCTACCTTTGCACCCGCATTTACGAAAAGTTATACATTATTATGGTGCCTTGGATGAGTGGCTTAGTCTACGGTCTGCAAAACCGTCCACGGCGGTTCGAATCCGCCAGGCACCTCGCGAAAAAACCTCCCAAATCGGGAGGCTTTTTCTTTTTCTACAGCTCTTGCTTATTCTTCTGAATCGAAGATATTGCCCATTTCGGCTATTTCGTCCTCGTCGAACCAGCGCGACAGCTTGCTCTTAGCTTGCTCTACTATCTCTGGGTCGATGCCTGTCCACACCTTCTTGAGCACATACAGCAGTACGGCTAGGTCGTCGGTAAGTCCGGCGATGGGGATAGCGTCGGGGATAACGTCGAGCGGACTGATCATATAGCCAAGAGCGCCGATGATGATAGCCTTGTCGGCCTTGCTCACCTTGTCGCTCTGCAGAGTGTAGTAAAGTATAAGTGCTGCATAAACTAGTTTAGCACCAGCACGCTTGGCTATACGTGCAATCTTCTCAGTAAATTCCGGCTGCGAAAACTTGTTCGCGTAACTCATAAAATCGGGTAATTCCATAATTTCTCTCCTTTTTGGTTAAGTTACTTATTTATTCTAATTATTCTTATTCCAGTATGCGAGGGATGCTTCTGCAGATACTGATACATCGTCATGGGTTCTATCACCACCTTGTGGTGCAGTTGCGATGCGTTGAGCAGATGCAGACCGTCATTGCGCCACAAGGCAAACCCCAGGTGGGCGATGTCGAGTCCGGCCTTATTACACGTGATGGCGATGATGTCGCCATCCTTTATCACAGTGCGTAGCAATTTGTGATTGCCCACAGCACTTTTGGGGATATAGCGATACTTGGCACCCGACACCTGACGCTCCATCTGGGTGATGGCACTTACGAACTCAGGATGCTCGCGCAGTGACTGATAACTCTGCGGATGGGTGCTCATATAGTTTACCTTGACATCCTGCACGGCAGTAAACGGCGGATTGGGCATCTGAATCTCAGTGACTACACCGGCACGGGTGTTGTCAGTGATCCACTCGGTAAAGTAGTGCAGGCGCGAGGGGTAGCCATTGATGATGCCACCACGATAGCGCAGGTCGGTAAGTATATGCTTATAGGCAAACCACGAGTACTGTCCACTCTGCGCACAGAGCGTTAGCGCTGTTACGGTCTCTACCAGTGTGGTGCAGTCCAGTTGGCGGGTGTTTATCACCAGTCGCTCGTGCTTGTCGCCCTCCAGTGTACTTGCCACATAAGGAATGCCGATGAACTTCTGGGCGAAGTGCAGTGGCAGACAGGTGGTGACAGGCAGTTTCTTGGCCTCAGTAAGCAGTCGGCAGATAGTGATGCTGTCAGATGTCTGCGCCCTGACATCATCGCCCAGACGTGCCACACTAGTGCTCAGACACATGGCTATACCTATTATAATATATATGATACGTTTCATCATGCTTTGTTTTTACGATACTTCTTCTTCAATACGAAATTGTAGCCTATATAGGCATTGAACGAGCCAAAGATATTGCTGGCCACGAATCGCGAGGTGCGATAGTTGTTGGTGTGCAGGATGGCGCTACAGCCGGCATACCATCGGGTGTTGTTGAACACCAGTCCGAAACGGCCTATGCCATCCAGATTGACCTTGTCGAATGTGAACCCTGTCTTATCGTCGGTCATCTCGCCGTAGCTCGACTTATAGCATAGGCCCACCAGTCCACTGGCACAGAACAGCCAGTTCTTGGCAAACACCCAGTTGTAGGCATAACCGCCTGCTATCATAAAATCGCGATACTTGATGCCGCTAAACATCATGCCGCTATCCAGTTTGAGCGACTCATCATAGCCCATACGCTCACGCAGTGTCTGTTCCAACTTGTCAAAGTTCATGTCGAGGGTGTTGTTGGTATATCCCAAACCAGCCATCCACGAACCGCAACTTATCTTCTGGCACGTGCTCTGACTGAATGCCGCAGGGTAAGAGAATCGTCCGTGATTGAAAATGTAATAGGCGTTGAAACCAGTGATACCTACGTTGACGCCAGCGAAGGGCACACCCTCGAACAACGATCCGTCGATGCCATAGCCCAGACGTGCATCGCGTATCTTATAGTCGTCGCCAGTGCGGCGGTAGAACAGGTCGATACCTACCTGCGATGAATAGATGCTGAGGTCGAACTCCTTGCGCAGTCCATTCTGACTGAAGCCGATATTCTTTATATCGAACGTATAGCCCAGAAAGAACCACCGCCAACCGAAGTAAGGCCCTATCTTGGTGAGTCCGTCGGGTGCCAATCGCACACTCTGGCCATTGCTTCTAATCGTAAAACTCTCAAAGGTACGTGTAATCTGTCCCATCACTGTAAACTCGTAGTGCTGTGGCTCGATGTATTCATCATTCAGACGGTCGAACCCACGAACGGTTCGGCGGATAACACCCAGTTCCTTTTTAGCATTTACGGTATCGAGCGCAAGCGTGTCGATAGGCTCGGCAGCAATGGCGCCAAGACTCATCATCAACGTTAACAGTAACACTTGCACTCGACTTCTACTCATACGCACTGTTTATAGTTTACCCAGAATGCGGTCCATCACCCAGTTGACAGGGGTGGCCGATACACTGGTACACTCGCAAACACCCAGTCCCTGCAGGTGTTCTATCACACTCTTGATGATAGGATACTGCACGTAGGGCGGATTGGGCACGGTGATGCGCTCCTCGCCCTGAGTGGTCTGTAGTCGGATAGGGTTATAGTCGAACACTGAGAAGCTCACCTGTCCCTCGGTACCGATAATCTCGATGCAGTCCTCGCGGGCACTCTCGTGGGCCACGTAGCACCACGACCCACTGCCCGGCAGTCCGTTTTCGAACTGGAAACATGCGCTCACGGAGTCTTCGGCCTTATACAGTCCGCCACGATTGCTGCATATACCGCGAGCCTCGAGAATCACTCCGAACATATCTTGCAGTATATCGAGCTGATGTGGGGCCATATCATAGAAGTAGCCACCTCCGGCGATATCGGGTTGCAGTCGCCAAGGTAGTGGTTGATGATTGGCGATAGCATCCAGGTCGGCCTGTCGTGGGGGTTCGGTATAGCGAATCTGCACGTTGATAATCTTACCTATCTTTCCGCTTTTCACTATGTCGCGAACCTTCTGGAAGTATGGCAGATAGCGGCGATAATATGCACAGAAACATGGCACGCCTGTCTGTTCGCTTATACGATTGATACGGGCGCAGTCCTCGTAACTGGCAGCCAGTGGTTTCTCTACATACACTGGTTTACCGGCTTTCATGGCCATGATGGCGTAAGTGGCATGACTGGATGGCGGTGTGGCCACATAGACAGCATTCACATCAGGATCGTCAATCATCTCCTGTGCATCGGTATACCACTTGGCTACACCATGCTTTACGGCATAAGTGCGAGCATGCTTCTCTGTGCGACTCATCACTGCCACAACACTAGAGCCTTCAACATCGCTGAATGCGGGTCCGCTCTTCCTCTCGGTAACATCACCGCAGCCTATAAAACCCCACCTTAATAACTTCATAATTATCCTATTTGGCTGCAAAGTTACTAAATTTTGGGCACGAATTTCACGAATTAACGCGAAAAAATAAATAAATTCGTAAAATTTCGCGTAATTCGTGCCAAAAAGCGTTATCTTTGCACCACGAAATATTTGATATTTGCGATGGAAAAGGATAAAAAAGAGATAGAAATCAAGGTGCGTAGCAGTCAGGCTTGCATCCGCGAGGGTTACCAACTGTATAGCGCTAACTTCCGCAAAATATTCCGTGCCACATGGTGGACAGCACTGGTGTTTGCCCTGATAACTGTAGTGGCCCAAGCCTTGCCGGTGCTCGTTTCCCCCACCCTATTGGTGCCTGCATTGGCGCTGGCCGTGTTGGCTGTTGTTGCATGGATAGCAGCTGCCAAGTGGCAACTGCGCAAGCGACAGATGCTTCTTCCCATCGCTTTGCGTATCGGTTCATGGTTGCCACATCTGGGTAAACTCACACTGGTATCGCTGGTGTGCCTGTTTATCGTAGCCATACTGGCCCTGCTCACATCGCTGCCCGCAGTGATACTCATCACAGCCAACTGGCAGTCGCAGATAGGTATGCTTAACGGCGATGCATCAGGAATGCCCGACACCGTAAAGTGGCTCAGTCTGGGTGCATTTGCGATAGCTGGATTTATCCAGGCCTACGTATGGCTTACAATGATTCTGCCGCTGTATCTTGCTAAGATATCCATCAGCGTACAGGACAAAGAGAAAGAGGATTTCAATAAAAAGACAATATGAAAAAGATTTTATTCATCGACCGCGACGGAACACTGATCGAAGAGCCAGCCGACGAGCAGATTGACAGTTTCGAGAAACTTAAGTTTGTTAAGGGTGTGTTCCGCAACTTGGCCTTTATCCGCGAGAAACTAGACTTCGAGTTTGTGATGGTTAGCAATCAGGACGGACTGGGCACAGACAGTTTCCCTGAGGACACATTCTGGCCAGTACACAATTTTATCCTTCAGACTCTGGAGGGCGAAGGCATCACATTCGACGAGATATTGATAGACCCTCACTTCCCCGAGGATAATGCCCCCACCCGCAAGCCTAACACAGGACTGGTGGAGAAATACATCAACAATCCTGAGTACGACATAGCCAACTCGTACGTCATCGGCGATCGCGAGACTGACCGGCTGTTTGCCAAGAATATCGGTTGTAAGTCGCTGATACTGAGCGACGAGGGCATCAGTTGGGCAAAGATAGCCGAACTGCTGTTTGCAGGCGAGCGCACAGCCGAGGTGAAGCGCACAACCAAGGAGACAGACATCTGGGTGAAGGTAAATCTTGACGGATCGGGCAAGTGCGACATACAGACAGGTTTGGGATTCTTCGACCACATGCTTGAGCAGATAGGCAAGCACGGCATGATAGACCTGACGGTGCACACCAAGGGCGATCTGGAGGTTGACGAGCACCACACCATCGAGGACACTGCCATCGCATTGGGCGAGTGCATACTGCAGGCTCTGGGCGACAAGCGTGGCATAGAGCGCTACGGATACTGTCTGCCGATGGACGACTGTCTGTGTTCGGCATGCTTGGATTTCGGTGGTCGCCCATGGCTGGTTTGGGATGCTGAGTTCCATCGCGAAAAGATAGGCGAGATGCCCACGGAAATGTTCCTGCATTTCTTCAAGAGTCTGAGCGATGCTGCCCGCATGAACCTGAACATCAAGGCCGAGGGACAGAACGAGCACCATAAGATTGAGGGCATATTCAAGGCTCTGGCACGAGCACTGAAAATGGCAGTCCGACGCGACATATATCACTACGAACTACCATCTACGAAAGGTATGCTATAAAGATAATCCCCAGCCAAACGGTTGGGGATTTCTTTTTCTACTTGCGAGCACCTTCGGTCTCGGCTCGCTTGGCTCGATAGTATCTATCCACAAAGTCCACCTGCTCTTTGTTGGGTCGCATGATGAGCGATGCACCATTAGAGAACTGCATGGTGGTAGGTTTCTGATCGTCGAACGACGGCCAGTAAGGCAGTCCCTTGCCATTAGGATTGCATGTCTTGGCAAAGTTTACCCAGTACTGCTGGATAATCTCGGCTACAGCAGCCTCTGTGGGGTACTTCTGTGGCTGGTCGAGGAACATACCGTTCAGGTACATGATATCATCGGCATGGGCCACACCCTTGCGACGTGGATCGCGCGAGAAACTCATCTCCGAAGGCTGTGCAAGATAAGCTGCGTATGCTGGACTCTTGCCTGTCTTGGACTGCAGACTAACCCAGGCGTAAGATGGCCAGGCAAATCCCATATCGCGGAATGCATCGCCAAATCCGTGCCAAGCCTCATCGTCGGTATTGCCGGGATAGTACTTTAGTGCCTCGCTAGCCCAATCACCAAAGATGCCGTCGACGGTTTTCTTATAGTCTTCGGCCTTTATATTGCCTGGGGCAAAGAGTGCACCTTCGTCGCTATTAGTCATCACGATCACAGGCACATCGTTATACTCGCCACGCTCGTACAGGCGATACTGGTCGTCACAGATTACGTATCCGTCCACGCATGGCCAGAAGCCGGCAAAACCTACATTACCATCGCACAGCGACATGGCGTCCATAGCGCGCAGTTGCTTCAGGTTCTTTTTCTTCAGATGCTTCTGGAATGCCAGTCCCTGACTCTCGGCACCCTTCTGCGATGCGTCGAGGCCAAGCGAACGGGGCTTGTCGCTCCATGGGGCAAACGATCCGCCACTATGACTGATGCACGCACGGAACAATCCCTTGGCCAGTGGCGATGCACACAGTATGCTACAACTGATAGCACCAGCACTCTCGCCAAAGATGGTAACCTTCGTGGGGTCGCCACCAAACTGGGCGATGTTGCGCTGAACCCACTGCAGGGCGAAAATCTGGTCTAGGATACCATAGTTGCCAGAGTGTCCTTCCTTGCTCTCCTTGGTAAGTTCGGGGTGAGCCATAAAGCCCAGGGCACCAGTGCGATACTCGATGCTGACGATGACTACACCACGCTGAGCCAGACGCTTCCACAGGTCACCGCCATACCACTCGGTTTGGAATCCACCACCGTGTATCCATACCATCACGGGCAGTTTGTCGTTGATGCTCTTGGCTGGTGTGGCGATACCCAAATACAGGCAGTCCTCGCTCATCTTGTCGGCAGTGCGACCAGGACGTGTGGGCTGTGGGGGCATTGGTCCGAACTCGTCGCACACACGAACACCCTCCCAAGCCTTAGCAGGCTGAGGGTCGCGCCAACGCAGATTGCCCACTGGAGGTGCTGCGTATGGGATGGCCTTATAAACAGCCAGCCCTTCATCGGGCACGCCCTGAACATCGCCTGTTTCTACGTGGGTTTTAAGAATCTGCGCCTGAGCGCTTACTGAGGCCGCTAAGACAAACGCGGCCAGAATTAATGTCTTGATAATTGGTTTCATACTAAATGGTTATTGTTTTTTAGGAGTTGTACATTCGTTTACCAGATATACTATACTCATGTATGGTATGCCCGAATTGGTCTCGAGTCCGATTTCGCAGGTACGGCTATTGCTATAGCCCACCTCTATGCCGTTGGCCTCAATCTGTGGACGGAGCTTGCGCAGTCCATAGCTGTTCAGTTCGGGGAAGGTGAATCCTCTGTCGCCTGCAAATCCGCAACAGCCCACGCCCTCAGGCAGGAACACATTCTTAGAACAGAGCTTGGCCAGTTCTATCATATCCTTGTCCACTCTCATCTGTCGTGTAGAACACGTCAGGTGTAGGGCGATATGACGGTCGATAGGATGGAAATCGAGTCGTGGCACCAGATACTTCATAATAAACTCGGCAGGTTCGTACAGTTTCATCTTGTGCATCACCTTACGCATGCGATGCAGACAAGGACTCTGGGCGCAGAGCACGGGATACTTGCCCTCCTCGCTGGCCTTCCACAGTGCGGCCTCGAGTTCGGCACTCTTGCGATCGGCGATATCAAGCATACCTTTCGATTCCCAAATCTGTCCGCAACACATTCGCTCCATACCCTCTGGGAAGATAACCTCGTAACCAGCCTTGGCCATCAATTGGATAACCTCATCCACAAGGTCGTGTATCTTGCCGCCATGCTTTGATTGTCCCATTGTCTGGTTGATACAACTGGGGAAGTAAACCACCTTGAGTTCGGAGTGCAGCTCCTCCTTGTGCGGAATGCTCTTCTCGATGATAAACTGCGTCAGGTCGCTCTTCTTGGGTTGGCGATGCTTCTTTGGCATAGCGGTGGTCCATAGCGGCATGCCCATCTTGTTCATGCCTCGACAGATGCTCGTCATCAGTGTTGGGCCTAAGGTGATATGTGCGGCATGGGCCACATCGAGCACTACGCGCAAGCCGCTCTTGATGCCGGCCATGTGGTTGGCGGCAAACTCACCCAGTTTATATCCAGTAGGACTCTCGTTCATGTCCATCTGACGTATCAGGTGGGTCAACTCGCCCGTATTTATCTTCATTGGGCACGATGTAGAACAGAGTCCGTCGGTGGCGCAAGTCTGGTCGCCATAGTACTTGTATTGTTTCTTAAGTGTGGCCAGTCGCTGTGGGTCGGCACCAGTCTTGGTGAGATAGCGAATCTCTCGCTGAACTGCAATACGCATACGGCTTGACAGTGTGAGTCCGCACGACATACAGTTTACCTCGCAGAATCCGCACTCTATACACTTGTTGGCACGCTTCACCTGTTCGATGGTCTCCTTGGCTGTACTCAGTGTTGGGTCCATCAGATAGTGTCCGCCATCAGGCACACTGTCGAAGTCGAAGTCGAGCACCGGCAGTGGTTTCAGACACTTGATATAGCAGTCGGGATCGTCGTTGAAGATTACTCCCTTGTTCAACAGTCCTTCGGGGTCGAATATCTTCTTTAGTTCGCACATTATCTCGTAGGCCTTCTCGCCCCACTCGTACTTCACGAATGGTGCCATGTTGCGGCCTGTGCCGTGTTCGGCCTTCAGAGAGCCATCGTAACCCTCAACCACCAACTTAGCCACATCGCGCATCATCTCAGCATAGCGTGCCACCTCGTGCTCGTCGGCAAAACTCTGATTCAGGATGAAGTGGTAGTTGCCCTCGAATGCGTGACCATATATACAGGCATCGTCGTAGCCATGATCGGCTATCAACTTCTGCAACTTAACAGTAGCCTCTGGCAGCGATTCTATCGGGAATGCAACATCCTCGATAAGGCACGATGTGCCCACAGGTCGTGTACCGCCTACGCTCGGGAAGATGCCCGAGCGGATGGCCCAGTATTTGCCATATACTGCAGGATACTCAGTAAATTCTGCTGGGATATACAGGCGGAACTGGCCCAGACACTCCTTAATCTTCTCTATCTTATCGAGCAGTTGCTCGTGGGTGATACCCTTGGTCTCTGTCAGTATCGCAGTCAGATTGTGATAGTCGCCTGGCTTCACGCCTTCTATCTTGCCTGCATCCACATCTTTCTTATATTGCAGATATACGGGGTCATCTACCGACGATAGCGACTTGTAGTCGAGCATCTCGGCACTCTTCACCACCAGATTCTCAGCGCTGTACTCCTGGTCTTCCTCGCCTGCCTTCATTTTCTTCATTGCCACCACAGCCTCGCAACTCTCCTTCATCGTCATGAAGTAAACCATCGCCGAAGCCTTGTACGGATAGTCCTTCAGCGTCTTCATCGTAACCTCCGACAGGAATGCCAATGTGCCCTCGCTACCTACCATCGAGTGGGCGATGATGTCAAACGGATCGTCGTAGGCCACCAGTGGGCGCAGGTTCAATCCGGTAACGTTCTTTATCGAGTATTTCTTGGCGATACGGGCAGCCAGTTCCTCATCGGCACGCACCTTGTCGCGCAGCATCTCGATATGCTTCAGGAATGCCGAGTGAGTGCGGCGGAACTCCTCGCGACTCTTCTCGTTGCCAGTGTCCAGTATGGTACCGTCAGTCAGTATGATACGGGCTGAGATGAGCATACGGTCGCTATTGGCATGCACACCGCAGTTCATACCCGAAGCATTGTTCACCACGATACCACCCACCATAGCCGAACCTATCGATGCAGGATCGGGCGGGAACACTCGTCCGTAGGGCTTCAGTATCTGATTGACACGACCACCCACGATACCCGGCTGCAGACGAATGCTCTCCTGATTCTTGCCAAGTTCGTACTTTTCCCAGTGCTTGCCTGCCACTATGAGCACACTGTCGGTACAACTCTGTCCACTAAGCGATGTGCCTGCGGCGCGGAAGGTGAAGGGCAACTTGAATTTGTCGCACAACTGCACTATCTTCGCGATTTCCTCCTCGCCATCACTGCGGATGACTACCTTTGGAATCTGACGATAGAAACTGGCATCGGTACCCCAACCCAGGGTACGTAGCTCGTCGGTATAAACACGCTCAGGGGGCAATATCTGCCGCAACTCTGAAAGGAATTGACTCATCATAGGGCGCTAGTTTTTAGTTATACTTATTGTTTTTGCGAGCAAATATACAAAAAATTTTGGTATCACCGCACATTTTTAGAAATAATTCGTATCTTTGGCCCGATAAAACCTATCGTGGTGATGAACAATCGACTATTACCCATACTAACCATGTGGTTTTGTGCACTATCATGCACAGCGCAAAGCTTCGTTCTGACGAAGGAGCACGACAGCCTGTACTACCTTAATGGTTGGCGACTGCCCTACCCCGTATATCAGTATCAGACGGGCGACGTGGATGACGACGGACGTACCGATGCCATCGTGGGGGTAATCAAGTCTACCAGATTCTATCCCGAAAAGGCACGACGCATATTTATCTTCAAGAATGTGAACGGCAAGGCACGACCACTATGGCTGGGCTCTAAGTTGGGCGGACTGCTTGAGGATTTCCGCTATGTGGATGGTCGCATCAGGGCCATCGAGCAGGCTGGCGACGGACGATACGTGGTGGCCGACTATCGCTGGGGCGGATTCGGGATGGCCTTCGACCACTATATTATTAAAGGTGTAAATCATGAAACAGCAATAAAAACCTTTGGCCAATGAAAAGTAAATTAATCCTTTTGGCATGCATGGCGGGCATGATGGCAGCCTGCAGCCAGAAACAGAATGTGGTAATGCCGGTATCATCTATTGATGCCGAGAAACTAGGCGACAGCATCGATTACAACATGGATGTTAGTGGCCTCAACCTTAGTGATGTGCGACTGCTGCGCAACGCGCCTGCTGCACAGCGCGGTTATCCGTTCAAGGATTCGTATCTGCGCAACATCTACGAGGCAACCACCTGGTACGACTCGCTGATGTGGGTACTCGACGAGAAGGTAGAGGCGGTGGTGGAATGCAAGGATGGCGAGAACTGGCGCGATGCCTATCTGCGCACCATCGACGAACACAAACTGATAACCTACAGCGACGAGGAGCTGGCGTTTATGAAGCGACTGAAGGAGCGCGAGGAGGAACTGAAGAAACAGAACTTCGACGTTGCTGAAGGTCTGCGCGTAAATATGCTCAATCTACTGAATCCCAAGCAGATGAACGACTTCGACTCTACACTGTGCCAAAAACTGGCCGAGGAGGGATTTGCCATCGTACCTGCCAATCACAAGCAGCTTTTTCACATCTACGAGCAAAACGACTACCGCGCCTTCCCCTGCTTTGTGACTACCGACCTGTATCTGCAACTTTACCACCTCTACATCGACTGCATGCTGCGCGAGGTCGAGGAGTATCAGTTGCTTCCACTGATGACGGAATATGCACGCGACATGAAGGATGCCATGCTGGCATTCCTGCACAATGCGCCACACGATAGCGAGGCCAACCGTATAGCTGGGCGCAATATCCAGTTCTTCGATGTTGCCCTGCACCTGTTTAATGGTCAGCCAGTGGCCGATGCAACCCTGAACGGCACCGTAGTTCGCGAGATTGACAGATGTATAAAAGCCACTAACGGTCCCAGTGAGATGCTGATGGACTATATGGGCGACATATCGTTCCCCTACAGTCTGTTCCGCGCCCGTGGTCACTACACCCGTAGCGATGCGCTTAAGCGCTACTTCCGCGGCATGATGTGGCTACAGACCGCCCCCATGGGACTGGATCACGATACCGAAGTGAAGCAGGCCGTACAGATGGCATTCGCCATGAAACTGTTTAAGAAGAATCGCCAGAAGTACGACAAGATAAACAATCTTATCACCCTGCTGATGGGTAAGGCCGACAATCTCAGTCTGCTACAGGTGATGGACGAGGTAGAGAAGGCCGACATGGGTATGGACGATCTGCTGAACGACGACAAGGCCATCAAGGCTCTGACCAAGCGTCTCAACGAAATCGGCGATAAGCAGACACGCATCCGTCCTAAGTTCGAGAAGACCAGTCATAACAAGATATGCGTGATGCCTCAGCGCTATCAGCCTGATGCCGAAGTGCTGCAGGAGATGGTTGACTACAAGAACTGCCCACCCCAGCGCGCCACACCTAAGGGGGTAGACGTGATGGCTGCCATGGGCATAGCTACTGCCGAACAGATACTTAAGGACGAGAAGACTGAGTGGAAGCCCCTGTTGCCCACTCTCGACAAGATGAAGAAGCGCATGGGCGAGATAGACTGGCGCGAGACCATCGTCACACAGTGGATGCAGACGCTCAAGGAGATGTGTACTGCCAATCCGTCGGGACCATACTTCATGCAGAATCCCGAGTGGGGCAAGAAGGACCTGAATGCCGCCCTGGCATCGTGGGCCGAACTTAAGCACGACGCCATACTTTACGCCAAGCAACCTATGGGTGCCGAGTGTGGTGGTGGTCCTGAGGTGCCCGACCCTGTAGTTAAGGGATATGTAGAGCCCAATGTGAAGTTCTGGAAGAAAGCCATCGAACTGCTTGACAATACTGCCAAACTGCTCAAGGATCAGAACATGATGACCGAAAAGATAGAAAACACCTCAGAGCGCATCAAGGAAGAAGCAACATTCCTGCTGCGTGTGAGCGAAAAGGAACTGGCAGGCCAGGAAATCTCTGACGAAGAGTACGACCAGATAGGCTATATCGGAGCTACCTTCGAGAACATCTCGCTCGACCTGCTACGCATGCCCGATCAGGAGCTCTACAACTGGACCGACGTAGAGGGTGCCGACAGCAAGGTGGCCATCGTGGCTGATGTGTATACCGCCAATGCCGACAACAACGACAAGAAGTCGATACTGTTTGAGGCCGTGGGCGATGCCGACGAGATTTATGTGGTGGTAGAGATAGGTGGATACCTCTACTTGACGCGTGGTGCTGTGCTTAGCTATCGCGAGTTTATCCAACCCATCAACGAGCCCCGACTTACCGACGAGGAGTGGCAGGAGCAGTTGCAGAAGAATGCACGCAAGGGTGTGCCCGACTGGATGAAGAGCATCATCGTGCCACTCAATAAGTTGCCAGAGACTGATGAAGAGGTGTTCTATAGTTCTGGTTGTTAGCATGATGTTTATATCTGCACTAGCGGCAGATATAAACATCGTTTTCACGGGCGACATCCTTCTTGACCGTGGGGTGCGCCGGGCAATCGAACGACATGGAGTCGACCATCTGTTTGCAGGTGGTGTCGACTCCATCTTCCGTTCGGCCCAAGTGGTTGTGGGCAATCTGGAGTGTCCTGCCACCAAGATAGTTGCACCAGTACAGAAACTATTCATCTTCCGTGCCGAACCCGAGTGGCTCGACACACTTCGGGTTCACGGCATCACACACCTTAACCTGGCTAATAACCACTCTATCGATCAAGGTCGCGAGGGACTGCTCGATACGCGACGAAACATCATCGATGCTGGCATCACTCCAATAGGTGCGGGCGAGAATATGGACCAGGCTTCACTGCCAGTACTGCTAGCGTCAGAACCCCGAAACGTCTGGCTGGTGCCATCACTCCGACTGGCACTCGAAAACTACTCATACCTTACTGACAGGCCCTGCGTGAGTCAGGAGCCGATGGACTCGCTGCTCAATCGTGTGCATCGCCTGCGCAAGGCCGACTCTACCGCCGTCATCATCGTGTCGCTACACTGGGGGGGCGAGCACACGCTTCGGCCCGTCAGTCGTCAGCGATGGGACGCTCACCAGTTGATACGTGCCGGGGCCGATGCACTGATATGTCATCACACCCATACACTGCAGACCATCGAGGAGTTTCTGGGCAAAAAGATTTATTATAGCATCGGCAATTTCATCTTCGATTCCACCCGTCAGCTCAACAGCCGAGCGTGCATGGTGCGACTCCGTGTGAGCGAAAACGAACTGCAAACCGAGACCATTCCTGTCGAAATACGCAACTGCGTACCCACAATCGTAGACCATTTTTGATTTTTTCACTAAAAAATCTTGCACTTTTTAGGATTTTTTACGTATATTTGTCGGCAGAACTTATATAATTCAAAACAAATAACTAAAAAACCTATGGCAGCAATAGTATCTGTTATCCCTATTATTCTGCTCTTCGTACTTATGATGGGCCTCAAGATGTCGGGCTGGAAGAGCGCGTTGATCACACTCGTAGTTACCATACTGTTGGCAATACTGGTAGCCCCATCGATGGATATCGTGCCAGCCAAGTATGGGGGAGTATCTATCTATGGCATCACGTTCTGGTCGATAGTCGAGGGATGTCTCAAGGCATGCTTCCCGATTATCCTTATCATCATCTGTGCCATCTTCAGTTATAATATACTGGTAGAGACCAAGGAGATTGAGACTATCAAGACGCAGTTTATCCAACTGACTAGCGACAAGGGCCTGCTGGTGCTCCTGCTCACGTGGGGCTTCGGTGGTGTGCTTGAAGGTATGGCTGGATTTGGTACGGCTGTGGCCATCCCTGCCGCCATCCTTATCGGACTGGGATTCAAGCCTATGTTCTCGGCCGTCATCTGTCTGGTGGCCAACACGGTGGCCGTAGGCTTTGGTGCTGTAGGATTGCCTGCCACCACACTGGCCAATCAGGTAGCCGATGGAACGGCTTCGCCCGAGATGCTGTGCGAGGTTGCCACCTTTATTATACTGCAGCTCTCGCTGATGTTCTACATCACCCCGTTCCTCATCCTGATGATGACAGATCGCACCAAGATCGTCAAGAACATCACACTGGCTCTGTTCGTGGGCACATTCTCTATTCTGGTACAGTTCTGCTGCGCCCACTTCCTGGGGCCCGAGACTCCCGCCATCCTAGGCTCAGTAGCAGCCATCATCGCCATGCTTATCTACAACAAGCTGTTTATCCACGACGAGAATCCTAAAGACGAGGTACATATCGAGAAAAAGAAGTTTGGCACTGCCAAGACCCTGAAGGCTTGGAGTGTGTACGGACTGATTATATTCTTCATCCTGATATCCAGCAAGATTGTTCCTCCTGTCAACGAGTTGCTCAAGTCTACTCTCGTCACCAAGTTCGACATGCCTGTCATCGGCAATTCATTCTCGTTCGGATGGCTTAGCAATGCCGGACTGATGATTTTCCTTGGCGCTATGATTGGCGGACTTATCCAGGGGCTCAGTTTTGGCAAACTGATGAAGATGCTGGCCAAGACCACCATCAATCTGCAGAAGACAGCCATCACCATCTGTTGTCTGGTAGCATTGGCCATGCTTATGAACAATACCGGCATGACGCTTGCCATCGCCACAGGCCTGGTAGGTCTTACGGGTGCAGCATTCCCATTCTTCGCCCCACTCATCGGCTCTATCGGCACGTTTGTTACGGGTTCGGCCACATCGGCCAACATTCTGTTTGGTAAGTTGCAGGCCGCAGCAGCCGGTCAGCTGGGATTGGTCAACGATGCTCAGTTCTTCGGTGTTAGCGGCAATGAAACCAACTGGCTCGCAGCTGCCAACTGTGCTGGAAGTGAGGGCGGTAAGCTGTTGTCACCACAAAGTATCGCCATCGCAACCGCAGCATGTGATATGGAGGGGCAGGATGGCGACATTATGCGTAAGACCATGCCGTTCGCTATCTTCTGGATACTGATGAACGGTATGATGGTATTCCTGGGGCTACACGTTATTTAGCCTTCGTGAGATACCAGCGTACTGTCCAGTCGAGCGACTTACCGGGAGCCAGGGTTGTATATGCACCCTGGCTCTCGATCTCTATATATGTCTTGCCACGGTTCACGTACACTTGTATCTCAGCCTCGCCAGGTGCAGGCTCACCGGGCTTCAGGTCGGCAAACTTCTTGGTCAGCACCAGCCCGTTGTTCTCGTAGCTCAGCCATCCCTTGCCGTCGGCGTTCACCTTTCGGTTCTGCTGTGCCTCGTCGGCCTCGTAGCAGGCCAGGCCGTTCTTGGCCTTAAACGTCATCAGTCCTGATGGCCAGATGCTCTCTACTGGGGCGTCGAATGATATCACTCCGGCATTGGGCACACGGGTTATCTCCCATGGGGCCACCTTTCGCTCCTCGCCGCTCTCGTTTATTATAGAATAGGTTATCACGATGGCGCCGTCGTTCAGGTCGGTGCTGAAGTCCTTGCGCACGCGATATTTCAACTTCTCTGATACGGGACTGGTCATCACCAGGTGACCGTCCTTCTCCACTACCTCATACGCACCCTTGTCGAGCTCGAACACCGGGGGCCAGTTCCACTCCTTCTGCGGACTAGTCCAGAATGTGCTGCCGAACGATTCTGGCCATCGCAACTGCGATATCATCTCCTGGTCCTGATACTTGAGCGACATTATCTTGGCGCCCTTCTCGGGGTTGATGGTCATCGATACATCACCCACCTTAATCTCTCTCGTCTGAGCCATCGCTGTGGTTGTCATCAGCATGGCAATGGCTGTTAGCATTATACTGCGTTTCATACTTATAGTTGATGTTGATTTCTGGATGTTTGACGTGACTTGGGGCTGAAAGTTAAGTCCGTTTATAGTTCGTTAACGTTAGTTCTTTTGTTTTATGCTCGCTAAATCGTACCTTTGCGCCCTGAAAAGTAAGAAGATTGGGTAAATGGAGAGACTCTGGAACAGGAATTACTGCAAGGTGATGGCGGCCAACTTTACGTTGTTCTTCGCCTTCTACGTACTCACGCCGCTACTGCCGCTGTACCTCAGCGAGCACTTCGGCGCCACTAAGGATGTTATCGGACTGGTGCTGTCGGGCTACACCATCACGGCGCTGCTGGTGCGGCCGTTCAGCGGATATGTGGTCGACACGTTTCCGCGCAAGACGGTGCTGATGATTGCCTTCGGCGCGTTTGCCATCTTCTTTGCGGGCTATCTGGCAGCCTCCACCCTGCTGATGTTCACCATCGTGCGCACGCTGCACGGCGGACCGTTCGGCGCTGTCACCACGTCGAACGCCACCGTTGCCATCGACGTGCTGCCCAGCAGTCGCCGCACCGAGGGCATCGGCTACTACGGTCTAAGCAACAATCTGGCCATGGCCACCGCCCCCACCGTGGGCATCTGGCTCTACCAGCTCACCGACAGTTTCGACTTCCTGTTCTGGCTGGCGCTTATCGTGGCCTGTGCCGGGTGGGTGATCGACTCCACCGTCAAGTTAGAGAGAAAGGTGGAAAGTGGCGCTCGGCCCCAAGGTAATCTCCTTCCTCCTTCTTGGACAAGCCAAGCGGCAAAGCCGAGCGCCTCCTTCCTCCTTCCTCTTTCATTAGACCGCTTCTTCCTGACCCGCGGCTGGCTGCTGGGCGTCAATATGATAGCCTTCGGATTCAGCTTCGGCGTGCTCAGCAACTATCTGGCCATCTATGGCAAGGAGGTGATGGGCATCACCGGCGGCACGGGCACCTACTTCATGCTCTGCTCCGTGGGTCTCATCCTGTCGCGCCTGCAGGGCAGCAGGGCTCTCCGCGCCGGCCGGGTAACCCACAACGCCGCCGAGGGCATGGTCATCTCGCTCATCGGCTACACCCTATTCATCCTAATGCCCACCCTAGCCCAACTCTTATCTCTAAATTCTAAAATATTAATTCCCCTGGGCTACTACGGCTCCGCCCTACTCATCGGCTTGGGCAACGGACACATGTGGCCCGCATTCCAGAACATGACCATCAACGTGGCGCGCAACAATCAGCGCGGCACAGCCAACTCAACTATCCTCATCTCGTGGGACATCGGCATGGGCCTGGGCATACTAGTCGGTGGAATCGTGGCCGAGCTCCTGGGCTACAGCGCTGCATTCTGGACGGTAGTAATGGTCAACGCCATCGGCGTAGCCACCTACTTCCTAGCCACCCGCACATTCTTCCTCCAGCGCAACCTCAACCCCACGGTGCACTAGGGGAAACCAAACCCTGCGGCGGACGAGGACAATACTACCCCCACCCCCAGCCCCTCCCCTGCATGGGAGAGCGCCGCGTGGTATAGACTCGACGGCCGCAAGCTCAATGGCCAACCCACGAAGCCCGGACTGTATATTGATAATTATTAGCACTTTTTAGGGAAAGAACTTTGTTGGTACAAAATAAATAGTTATCTTTGCACCCAAATAGTAACTACTTAAATTTGACGCATTTGACACATTATTTTAGGAAATCCTCGTGCGTACCGCGCACGCCTATACGGCACGCGCGTAACTTTTACAAATTAATCTGTCAAATGTGTCAAATACATTAAAGATTAAACATTAAAGACCCTGCACTACCATTCTAGCGACACAGGCTACAACGCCGCGAGTTACTCCTCGTCGAGACGTCACGAACCACTCGTTCAGATTATTCCTTTACCCCCATAGGGATTATCCGAACACCCTGCAGAGACTATCCGGATAGCACAAGCAGACTATCTCGACAACCCACAGATGCCTCAGAAGGATTGTCCCTGCATCAAGAACGTAGCCCTCGAATACGCCGACCTACAGCCGAAGTAAAACCAATTCCTCCCCGCTCACACATCGAGCAGGGAGGGATTATTATAAGGAGAATTAGTTAATAATACTTAATAATTACCCATTAATCGATGAATGTACGCAATTATTGCGTATATTTGCGGTACAGATAGATATATCTCACTAAAAACAAATAAAACTATTGGTTCATAAGACACATAATAAAATCTACTTACTACTAATACCATACTAAACACAGGGAGAGCGGCGGGAAGATATAATTCCGCTGCTCTCAACTTTTTCAGCAAATACGTGAAAATATTCTTGAATATCGCAATATGATTGAACTTTTTTTCGTATCTTTGCCGCCATGAAGAGGAAAAATAGTATTTTGATTATCGTGATGATGATGGCTTTGAACTGCCAGGCGCAGAAGATGAGCAAGTACCTGTTTGCATACTTTACGGGCAACGACCCCAAAGAGGAGCAGATATGCTACGCTGTGAGCGACGACGGATTTAACTACATGCCGCTGAACAACGGACTGCCCGTGGTGGCCAGCGACACCATAGCCCGAGCCAAGGGTGTGCGCGACCCACACATACTGAGATGCAAGGACGGATGGTTCCGCATGGTGGTGACGGATATGCGCAGCTCACTGGGATGGGCCAGCAACCGAGGCATAGTATTGATGCGCTCGCGCGACATGATACACTGGGAACACCATACGGTGCACTTCCCAGAGCGATTTGCTGGCACGAATTTGGAACATGTCACGCGCGTATGGGCACCACAGACCATCTACGACAAGGCGGCTGGCAAGTATATGGTGTACTTCTCGCTGCTGACGGATGACGGCACTATACCCTACGACCGCGTGTACTGGTGCTATGCCAACGATGACTTCAGCAATCTGGCGACCATGCCACAGGTGCTGTACGACGTGAAGGCAGCATCTATCGACACTGACATAGTACAGGACAAGGACGGCACGTATCACCTGTTCTTCAAGACCGAATCAGGTGAGCGCAGAGGCATAAAGAAATTTGAACTGAAGGACCTGCACCGTCCTGACACATGGAAGCTGCGCGAGGGATACTGCGAGACTACCGACCGCCCCGTAGAGGGGGCAGGCGTGTTCCCACTGATAAGTGGAGGATGGTGTCTGATGTACGACTGCTACACATCCGGGCACTACCAGTTTACACGTAGCGAGGATCTGAACAAGTTTGAGTTTGTGCAGAACACTGCCACCAAGGGCAAGTTTACACCACGCCACGGCACCGTGATACAGATAACTAACAAGGAATACAAGCGACTGCTGAAAGCCTACAAATAGTATCCGGCAAGAATAACAATCTAAACACCATAATAAACGAAATGAAAAAGAAATTAACCCTTTTGATGCTTGCGGCCTTGCTGATGTGCGGCACAAGCGTATTGACATCGTGTGGCAACGATGACAATGAGATCGAAGTAGTACAGAAAGACTACCTGAAATCGTGGAACCAGTGCGACGCGCTAACGGCTCTGAAATTGTATGTGGCTGACGTGACCAACCCCAAATCGCCCAACTACATACCCGAGGAGGACCGCATAGCTACATTCGACATGGACGGCACATTTGTAGGCGAGCTATACCCCACGTACTTCGAGTACAATCTGCTGGAGTATCGCGCACTCGACGACCCCAGCTATCGCGACAAGGCTCCTGAGGATGTGCGCCAGGCTGCACAGAACATTCGCGACTTTGTGAGACTGGGCACCCCACTGCCCGACCACTTCGACATGGTACACGCCCATGCTGCCGCAAAGGCATACGCAGGCATGACACTGGCGCAGTTTGACGCCTATGTGAAGGCTTACGCAGCAATGCCTGCCAACGGATTCAGCGGCATGACCTACGGACAGAGCTTCTATCGCCCCATGCTAGAGGTGATGGAGTATCTTAAAGACAACGGGTTTACATACTACGTGGTATCAGGCTCCGACCGTTTTATCTGTCGCGCACTGGTAGAGAGCATAGGCATAGCACCCAACCGCGTGATAGGCATGGACGTAAAACTGACATCGAACAATCAGGGCGAAGAGGCCGGAGTGAACTTCACCATGACCAAAGATGACTATCTGGTACGTACATCGGAACTGATAATCAAGAACCTGAAGACCAACAAGGTACTGCAGATTTCACAGGAGATAGGCAAGGTGCCCGTGCTGTCGTTTGGAAACAGCAGTGGCGACTGCGCTATGCATAACTACGCACTGAGCAACAGCCAGTATCGCAGCGAGGCATTTATGCTGATAGCCGACGATGACGCCCGCGACCACGCTAATCGCAACAAAGCTTTGACGCTGGGCGAGAAATGGCGCGATGCAGGCTATCACGTGATATCGATGCGTGATGACTTTAAGACGATATATGGCGAGGGGGTAGAAAAGACGGAGTTTAGCTTCTAAGATAATAAAAAAGGAGGATTCAAAGCAATTTTGAATCCTCTCTTTTTTTGTATATCGTGTTTAGTTGATACCTAAGCGTTCAACCTCGAAGTCGGCTGCTGAGAACCACTGCGACTTGTATGGCTTGCCTGTAAACTTGCTATCACTGGTGACACCATAGACCAGAGTGTCTTGCTCTTTGATCTCGATGGTAACTACCACCTTACTCCATCCAAAGCCTGAGCCATTGTTACACTCCTTCTCGGCAGAACCCTCAGGAGCATTCTCCCAAATCTCACCCTCGGTATTGCCATAGTGTGGCACCTCGACCAGCTTTACGCCGCCCTTGCCGCTCTTAGTGGTAGCAAAGATATAAACGCCAGGACCCTCAGCACGCGCAGCACAGATTACGCGATATGTGCCTGGCTCTACAGGCTGCTGCTTCTCGGCCTGATACACCTGGTTGCTGTTGGGGTTCCATGTATCGAGATAAGCCACATCGCTGTCGCCATTATAGTACTCGCCACTACGTGCGTAGTAATCGCCACACTCCTCGTGCTTGGTCAGTTTCCATCCATTCTTGCTAATGTAGCTTCGGCTCAGTTCGTCCATCTTGATACCCATATACGAGTTACGATCCTCCTGCTCTGCAATCAGCGCCGTCTTGGTTTCCTTAAGGATTCTGATTGACGATGGCACGAGCACACATATGGCTACTGCAAACACAGCCCACGATGCGATGCGCTCAATCTTGCCCTTACACTTACGCGCAAGCAGATATAGAACTGATGCGACAACAAGGTGGAGCGAAATGATGTAAGTTGTAAACAGGCCCGGGGTGTTATTCTCGATGTTGTGTAGGCCCAAACGTTCGAGCGAGAACGGCAAATCTACGTTACTGGGCATCATGCGATGTGCTATCACCTCCATAGCCAGCAGTATCATAGGTACCGCCCAGAATATGGCGACCGTAGAGAGAATCACAATTAAAACCTTCTTACATACGTCAATAGTTTCCTTCTTTTCCATACAAATATATTATTAAGTTTTTTCAATCTTACTTACTGTGATATGCCACAAGCCCCTGTAGCGGACTCTTAAGGATGGTGCCCATCTGATAGTCGAGCATCTGTACGATGAGTTGCAACTGCTCCTGATAGTAATAAGCTATGCTGCCCACAAACGATAATGCGAGGTCATGGCGACCATAGCGCGAAATGTGATAGTTGACGAAATCGCTGAAGGTGCTGTACACCATCTGTCGAATGCCCTCTTCGTCGAGATGACGATGAATGAACTCTGACAGCGACGCGAGGAAGCGGTTGGCCTGAGGCTCACGATACACCTTATTGATAATATCGGGCAATTCCAAGCCCATCTCCTTCTCGAACATAAGACGTACACTGTGAGGCAGTACGCCTGTATAGAGGTCGTGAATCAGGTGCTTGCCCATTACGGCTCCACTACCCTCGTCGCCCAGGATATAGCCCAAGGCAGGAGTGTTGTGAAGAATAATCTTACCATCGTACATGCACGAGTTGGCACCTGTGCCCAGTATGCAGACTATGCCAGCCTTGTCGCCACACAGTGCGCGACATGCTCCCAGCAGATCGCTATGCGCCTCGACCACCCTGGCATCGGCAAACGACTCGCGCAGCAATCCCTCGATACGCGCCTCTACCTCTGGACGAACGCCACTGCCGTAGAAATAGACAGCATCTACATGAACATCGCCCAACTGTGGCAACAGGTCGTGAGCCAGCACTTCACGTATCTCGTTGTCAGACACATGGAATGGGTTGAGCCCCATAGTCTGGACCTCAATCTGCTTGGAATCATCGCCGTCAGCAAGACATATCCAATCGGTCTTTGTGCTGCCGCTATCTGCTATCAGTATCGCCATAATACGATATACTTTCCTTAAATTTTGCTGCAAAAGTAACAAAAAATCAGCAAAAATCCAAAAGTTTCAAAAGAAAATGCAGAAAATTAAAGAAAAACCACTAATTTTGCACCACTGTTATAAAGAAACATAGAATTCTGAAATATGAAGAGATTACTGATATTTTGCATCATGGCAATAGGCTTTGCCATCGAAGCTAGTGCCGTGCTGAAAGAGAAGGACCTGGAACAGACACTGGGCATACTGCGTACGGAGTTGAAACAATACAACAGCGAACTTGACCAGAGATCGGCCATGCGCAGGGAAAGAACCCACCGTCTGGTTCAGCAACTGATGGGCACCATGAAGCGTGCCGACCAGAACGCACTGATGCTATACTCGCAGCAGCAGGACAACGTGTTCGACCTGACATACGCCTGCCATGAGGCGACACAGCAGTATCATAACTTCCACAAACAGCAGCTGCCGTTTACCAGTTTTCTTGAGAAGACCGAGGCCGACATAGTACGATACGACAGTCTGATAAACCATCTGCAGAGCATACCTGCACGAATGATGACAAAATACGGGGCACAGAATCGAGACTCGTGCCTGCTGATAGCCAAGAGCATACGCAGCAAACTGGAGGAAAACGCCAACACACTGCGTCGAAATATTTATCTTTACACTAAAGCCGAAAACAGACTAAGCGAACTGAACGACTACGCCAACAAGCGTTACAACGAGATACAACAGAACATCTTTATCAACGGAGGTGACAACTACCCCAGCCTGATAAGCAACCTGAGCCACAGGTGGACACAGCTGACTGACAACGTGAAAAAGAAGTACTGCTTTAATGCCAATGCCAACTCGCAATGGAGTCCACAGTGGATATTCGGTATGTTTCTGGGTATCGTATTCTACGTGATAGTAGCCATCGTGCTCAATATGCTGTTCTTCAAGTTCCTGCTGCCCAAAAGGGTTAAGACACAGGAATTCAAGAAGAAGCGCGTGTGCATAATCATGGCCACCACCACAGTGACATTCGCCATACTGCAGGGACTGGTGATAAACAACTCTAGTCAGAACTTCCTGATAATGGCATCAGGACTGCTGGTTGAGTATTCGTGGCTGCTGGGTGTAATCCTGATTTCGCTGTTGCTCCGCGTAAAGGGCGACCAGATAAAGAGTGCATTCCGCATATACGCTCCACTGATAGCGGTAGGATTCATAGTTATAGGATGTCGCATCATACTGATACCCAACGAGTTGGTAAATCTGGTACTGCCCCCGGTGCTGCTGCTCTGCGCCCTGTGGCAGTGGTTGGTCATCCGCAAGCACAATCAGAACATACCACGCAGCGACATCTTCTACACCTACGTATCACTGATAGTATTCGTAGCATCAGTGGTATGTTCGTTCATAGGCTACACGCTGTTTGCCGTGCAGCTCATCATTTGGTGGATAATGCAGCTTACGTGCATACTCACCATCACCTGCATAAGCCGCTATCTGGAAATCTACGCAAAGCGTAAACGACTGACACAGAAGCCTATATCGCAGACATGGTGGTACTATCTGGTAGAAAAGGTGGCTATGCCTGTGCTGGGAGTACTCTCGATAATGCTGAGTATATACTGGGCTGCCAAGGTGTTCAACCTCACAGACATGTGTATCAGGATATTCTTCCATCCGTTTATCAACATGGTGAACGCCCAGGGTGAATCGACCCTGACGGTATCAATCATCAAGCTCACGATGGTTATCAACGCATGGTTCCTGTTCCGCTACGTATCAAAGACGATACTGGCATTCCTGAAGATGCACTACGAAATCAGCGATCCATCGACTGCTGCCAGCAAGGAGGTGATGGGCAAGAACGTGATACAGGTATTGGTTTGGGGCGTATGGCTGATGTTCTCGCTATCACTACTCAACATCAGTCTGGCTTGGCTCCTAGCCATCTCTGGAGGTCTGTCTACTGGTATCGGATTCGCTTCGAAAGATATAATCGAGAATATCTACTATGGAGCCTCGCTAATGACAGGCCGTATCAAGGTGGGCGACTGGATAGATGTAGACGGAACAATGGGTAGGGTGGTATCTATCAGCTATACCTCGACGATAATAGAATCTATTCAGGGCGAGGTTATTACATTCCAGAATGCCCAACTGTTCACCAAGAATTACAAGAACCTGACGCGCAACCATGGTTACGTGCTGACTACCATCCCATTCGGTGTGGCATACGGTTCAAACCTTAAGGAGGTCACAAATATGGTTGAAGAGGCAGTAAACGCAATGCGCAACCAGTATATCGACCCAGAGAAACGTGCCAAGTGCGTGGCTACAGAGATGGGCGATTCGAGCGTAAACTTCAAGTTGGCCATCTGGGCCGAGGCGCCTAAGCGTTCGTACGTAATCAGCGAGGTGCTGAAGTGCATCTACGACACGCTGAACGAGCACAACATCTCGATCCCATTCCCACAAAGAGACGTACATCTCATCAATCAGTAAAATCCGTATAATCCGTAGGCAAAAGAACATTAATCCGTAGGCAAAACTAAAATTATTATAAAATAATTTGGCTGATTTGTAGAAATTGCGTATTTTTGCGGCATAAAATAAGTAATATGGCAACAATAATAGCAGGACCATGCGTCATAGAGTCGGCAGAACTGCTGGACGCCGTGGCGCAGAGACTTGTTGAAATAAACAAGCAACTGGGCACTGACATCATCTTCAAGGCATCGTTCGACAAGGCTAACCGCACGTCGATCACATCCTTTCGCGGACCTGGCATCGATCGTGGTCTGCAGATGCTTGCAGATGTAAAGTCAAAGTACGGCCTACGCATACTTACCGATATACACGAGAGTTGGCAGGCTAAGCCTGTAGGCGAAGTGTGCGACGTGATACAGATACCGGCATTCCTGTGCCGGCAGACTGACCTGATAGTAGCCGCCGCCAAGACTGGTGCTGTAGTAAACATCAAGAAGGCACAGTTTCTGAGTGGCAAGGACATGGTCTACCCCGTGGGCAAGGCCAAGGACGCAGGAGCCAAGGAGGTATGGCTTACAGAGCGTGGTAACATGATGGGATACAACAATCTGGTGGTAGACTTCCGCAACATACCTGACATGCTGGAGATAGTACCAACAGTCATCATGGACTGCACGCACAGTGTACAGCGCCCAGGCGGAAGCGATGGCAAGACTGGTGGCGACCGCCGCTTTGTGCCTCAGATGGCCCTAGCAGCCAAGGTCTTCGGTGCCACAGGCTACTTCTTTGAAGTACACCCCACCCCCGACCAAGGCCTAAGCGACGCCGCCAACATGCTAGAACTCGACAAGCTTCAACCGTTGGTTGAAAAGTTAATTGACAATTGATAATTGACAATTGATAATTTAAGATGAAGACATCAAGAGATATCGCGATACAATGTATTAAGGACGAGGCGGAGGCAGTGCTGGGGCTGATACCGCAGCTGGACGAGAGTTTCGACAAGGCTGTGGAACTGATACTGAACTGCAAGGGCAAGGTGATAGTGACTGGCGTGGGCAAGAGTGGCCACATCGGCGACAAGATAGCCTCTACCCTATCCAGCACAGGCACACCATCGTTCTTTACCAATCCGCTGGACGTGTTCCACGGCGACCTGGGTGTGATGACATCCGACGACGTGGTATTGGCGATATCAAACTCTGGACAGACAGACGAACTGCTGCGATTCATACCTATGGTTCTGCACATGCACATACCCATAATCGGAATGAGCGGCAATCCAAATTCGCTGTTGGCCAAATACTCTACTATACACCTGAGCGTGCTGGTAGAGAAAGAGGCTTGTCCACTGAACCTGGCACCCACCAGCAGTACCACAGCCCAACTGACAATGGGCGACGCACTGGCTATAGCGCTGATGGAGAAGCGCAACTTCCAGCCACGCGACTTTGCACAATTCCACCCAGGAGGCGAACTTGGCAAGCGACTGCTGACCACCGCAAATGACGTGATGCGCACAGAGGATATGCCAGTACTGCCACCAGAGATGCATCTGGGCGAGGCTATCATACTGGTAAGCAAGGCAAAGCTGGGACTGGGTATCGCTATGGTGAACAACGAAATAGTGGGTCTAATCACCGACGGCGACATACGTCGCGCTATGGAGAAATGGCAAGCCCAGTTCTTCGACCGCACAGTGAGCGACATCATGACGCGTACACCAAAGATGGTTAAGCCTGAGACAAAGATTACAGAGATACAACAAATCATGAGCAAATATAAGGTACACTCAGTACTGGTGACCGACGGAGAAAAGCACCTGCTGGGAGTAGTAGACCATTATTCATGTATGATATGACGATGATGAAAACAATAAAGAATCTTTTGTTCTTTTTGATGCTGGTATTGCCTGTGGCAGTGGCAGCCGATTACTTGTTTAAAACACTCGAGGCTCGCGACGGACTGACATCGAGTCAGGTGAACTGTATACTGAAAGACTCGCGTGGATATATGTGGTTTGGTACGCCTGCCGGATTGTATCGATTCGACGGATACACATTCCGCAACTTCCAGAGCGACTCGCAGAACGGTAGTTCACTCTGCGACAGCTATATCAACTCTATACAGGAGACGCTCGACGGCAATCTGCTCATCGAGACGGCTCAGGGCTACTGCATATACCATCCGCAGACAGAGAGTTTTGAGCGCGACATGAAACAGGCCTTTGCCCGCATGGGTATCGAGACTATACCATCGGTGGTATATGTCGACAAGCACAAGAACCTGTGGGGTGCCATCCCAAACAAGGGCGTGGTGTGCTATAATCAGCAGCAGCAGACACTGCACGAGTTTGGCTATACCGATGACTCGAAGGGTGTGCCACAAGGTGTGGTTTGCTCTATCAGCGAGTGTAAGGAGGGTGCACTGATAGTGTACGACGACGGAAAGATAGCCTGCTGCGACGTGATGCACCAGCAGAGCACACTATGGGTAGTTGAGGGTATACCTGCACTGAAAGAGCACAGAACCAAGTCGCTGCGTGCCTATGCCGATGAGTACGAAAACGTTTGGGTGTACGGACAGGGCACACTGGTGATGTATGATCGCAAGAAGGGCGACTGGGACTATAGCATGAGCCAGAAGCTAGGTGTGACAGGACTGGGCGTAGACCGAAATATCAATGGTATGGCAGGAAACGCTGGCAGCATCTGGATAGGTAGCGACCAGCTGGGACTGCTCAGGATGGATCCTAACACACACGAGATTGAGCCAGTTCAGCCACGAAACATCAACGAGAAACAGCTTATCACTGATAACATCAGCATACAGAGTCTGTATATGGACGATACAGGCCTGCTATGGGTAGGTACCGAGAAGTCGGGCGTGGCCTATACTGGTAAGTACATCTATCGTTTCGGTTCTGACCTTATGGGTGATGTGACAGCTATGGCACAGCATGCCGACGGATCAATATGGTATGGTACGAGCGACAAGGGTGTGATAGGTTTCAACGGACAGTTAGCCAGTCTCAAGGTGTCGTGTATGAGCAATACTCCTGATGGTAGCATCTGGATAGGTTCTAAGCGTAACGGTCTGACACGTATCAAGAATGGTGTATCTACCATCTACTCTGTGGCCAAGGACAGCGTGCGTACAGTAATCGACGACCACATCAACGCCCTTACTACCGATAAGATAGGTAACCTGTGGATAGCCACCAACGGCGGACTACAGGTGTACAACTCGCGAATGAACTCATTCTCGAGCTATACTCGCGAGAATGGTAAGTTGAGCACCAACAGCATCACATGCCTGTTTTACAAGCAGGATGCCAATGCTAACAACCTGCTGATAGGTACCAGCGAGGGACTGATCATCCTGAACCTCTCGACCACAGAAAAGAAGGTGATGACAGGTAACAGCACCAACCTGAAGAGTTTCACCAACAACTATATCACACAGATATTCGAGGATTCGCGCGGACTTATCTGGGTAGGTACACGCGAGGGACTGAACATCCTGAATATGGAGACAGACGAGCTGGACTATCTGACAGAGAAGCAGGGACTGTGCAACAACAACATCTGTGGTATAGCCGAGGATAAGAACCACTGCATCTGGGTGACCACTAGCCGAGGTGTGAGCCGTATCGTGATACAGCGCAACCATGAGGACGGCAAGAACAACTACGGACTGTACAACTACTCTACCGCCGACGGACTGCAGAGCAACGAGTTTAACATTGGTGCCATACTTACCAAACAAGACGGCGAGGTGCTGCTTGGTGGACTGTATGGTGTAAACTGGGTGCTGCATCGCGAGAATGCCGAGAAGGAAGACCTGCCTAGAGTTATGCTTACACAGCTGTTCATCGGCGAAGAAGAGGTGATGGCAGGACATGAGTATCACGGCAAGGTAATACTGAATCAGGCACTCAACGAGACCAGTCGCATCGAACTGAGTCATAGTCAGAACACATTCACCATCAAGTTTGCCGCTGGTAACTACAACCAGAGCGAACGCCTGCAGTTTATGTACTGGATGGAGGGTCGCGATGAGGACTGGCGCAATGGTGATGCACTGACTCACGGCGTGACATTCAACGATCTGAAAGCCGGCAACTACACACTGCATGTAAAGGCCATCAATGCCGAGGGTGCAGTAAGTAACCAGGAGCGAGTGCTTGAGATAAAAGTAGAGCGCCACTTCCTGCTTTCGTGGTGGATGATAACTGCCTATATCATCGTGCTGGCAGTGATCATATACTTCTGGCGCATAGGACTGAAACAGCTTAAGGCCATCAGGACTAGAAAAGAGGCTGTGATAAAAGAGCTGCACCTGCAGCGCGAAGAGATTAAGGCTGCCAGCGACGACCTGCGCCAGCCTATGGCTCGAATGACGTCTATCATAGGCAACCTGTCGGAAAAAGAGAAGTCGCTGGAGGAGAAGGAACAGCTGAACGCCCTGCACTCGCAGATGCTGCAAATCATCACACGCGTGGCTGATATGCAGATGAATCTGGAGCACCCAGAAGAGAAGGCAAAGAACAGCGTACAGGACCGACTGACGATGAACAACAAGGGCGAAATCGAACTGCCAGAAATCGCCAGCGAGGTACTTACATCAGAGACCACACGCTCGCGTGCTGCCATCGACTCGCCTACTGCCAAGTTTACTGTCATCATGATCGACGACAACGAGGAGTTCCTGGAGTTTGCTGCCGCACGACTGAAGTTTGTATACAACTTCCACGTATACAACGACATCGAGAAAGCTGCCGAAGACCTGGAGCAGATAAAGTGCGACCTGGTGGTATGTAAGCAGGATATGTTCGGAATGACAGGTAGCGACCTGTGTAACCAGTTGAAGACCAACTACGTGACACAGAACATGAAGTTTATCCTGATGACCGACACTGTACTGACGCCACAGGATATGCGCTCTAAGAATATCACACTGAGTGCCGATGATTATCTGGCTAAGCCATTCAACATGCAGGAGGCTACCATGCGATTCAACAAGGTGCTGGGCCTGGGTGCTGTACAGATGGACGACAACCTGATAGAGGGTGCCGAGACTCGCCGACTGGAGGGAAAAAGCAGCAGTATGACCACAGCTACCGAGACTATGGACACTGGCGAGATAAACACCACAGCACTGGCCGAGGTGGATGCCGACGACCCAATGAACAAGGTAGACACCGTGGTGAAGAACCCACGCAGTCAGGTGACAAGCAATCTGCCTGAAGGCATCAAGTCTGCTGACGCTGACGAAGAGGAAGGCGGAGGCAACGACTTCTCGATGATGGACGCTATGGACCGTCAGTTGCTGAAGAACATCGAGCAGTACGTGCTGCAGAACATGAGCCGCGGACAGATAAGTCTGGAGGAGATGGCCAATGCCATGGGTATGGGCCGCGTACCATTCTTCCACCGCGTACGCAGCCTGACCAGCAAGACCCCAGCCGAGCTGGTAAGAGACATGCGACTGAAACACGCTTGCATACTGCTTAAGCGTACTAATATTAATATGAGTGAGTTGGCGACAAATATCGGATTTATGACTGCCGAGAACTTTATCAACATCTTCAAGGAGAAGTTCGGCATGACGCCACTTGAGTATAGATTGAAACATCGTAAATGATTATAAGAAAGCAATATCTGTCAGGAATAGTCACCATACTATTCCTGATGATTTCTCTGATAGCACAAGCCCGAGATTCTGATTCACTTATTATGGATCAGATGAGTAAACATGGCGTATACTTCTACCCTAACAATGAGGTAAGACTGATAATGTCGGGACGCGAGAAGTTTGAACTGATGTTTGAGGACATACGCAATGCCAAGAGCAGCGTACACCTGGAGTACTTCAACTTTCGCAACGACTCGATAGCATCTCTGCTGTTCGACATTCTGCGCGAGAAACGTAAGCAGGGTGTCGAGGTTCGTGCACTGTTTGACGGATTCGGCAACGACTCAAACAATCAGCCACTGAAGAAGCATCACATCCAGAGTCTGCGTGATGACAGTATCGACATACACGAATTCGACCCAGTGCGTTTCCCATGGGTAAACCACATCTGGCCTCGCGACCATCGCAAGATAGTGGTTATCGACGGGCACATTGCCTATACAGGCGGTATGAACGTGGCCGACTACTATATCGTGGGCACAGAGCAGGTGGGCGAATGGCGCGATATGCACTGTCGCATAGAGGGCCCTGTGGTAAACGAACTACAGGACATCTTTGCCCGCATCTGGCGGAAGGTAACCAAGGAACAACTGAACAGTCCTAAGTATTATCAGGGCAGTGACAAGGGCGACATGACTGTGGGTATAGCCAATCGCGAACCCAACAAGACCAACAAGATAATGCGCCAGCTATACATCAACGCCCTAGACGATGCTCAGGATTCTATCCAGATTATCAACCCCTACTTCACCCTGACACCATCAGTGAAGAAGGCCATACATCGTGCCATCGAGCGCGGAGTGAAGGTTGACATACTGGTATCGGCCAAGAGTGATATACCACTTACGCCCGATGCTGTGTACTACAATGTACACAAACTGATGAAGAGGGGGGCTAATGTGTGGCTATATCAGCCAGGATTCCACCACTCTAAGATAATGATGGTGGATGGCAAGTTCTGCACTGTGGGCAGTACCAACCTTGATGCACGCAGTCTGCGATTCGACTACGAAGTGAATGCGCTTATCGTCAACACGAAGATAACGCAGGAACTGCAGGATATGTTTATCCGTGACACCCATAACAGCGTAAGACTGACGCCTGAGGAATGGGACAAGTTTCGCACTGGTTGGCAGAAGTTCCGTGGATGGTTTGCCCATCTGTTATCACCATTCCTATAATAGCGTATGAACAGAAACACAGTGATATCGATAGCCAAGGGTATAGCCATCATACTGATGGTGATAGCCCATGCCGAGGCTCCAGGTGCGCTCAATGCGTTCATATTCGAGTTCCACATGCCTCTGTTCTTTATCACGGCAGGCTACTTCTTCTCGCTGAAATACCTGCACGACGAGGCCACATTTGTGAAGAAGCGCGTAAAGGGACTCTACGTGCCATTCGTAAAGTGGAGCATATTCTTTCTGGCCATCCACAACCTAATGTTCGAGATAGGAATACTAAACGAGACCTACGGCAACGAGATGGGCGGAGTGACCCACCCATACTCTTGGCACAACATACAGCAGAACCTGTGGACCATCGTGACATCGATGGCAGGCTATGACCCATTCCTGTGTGGTGCGTTCTGGTTCTTCCGTGGACTGTTTGTAGCCAGCATACTATACCTTATTATATATAAGGTGATGGATACTACCCTCAAGGCCGATCGCTACAAGAAGTATATACCCTACCTGGTATGCGTGGTACTGCTGATACTCTGCGGATGGAAGACATACGAGAGACTGAAGATTATCTCTCTGGTTCAGGGTGGATATCGCGACTTGATGGGTTGCTTCTTCTTTGGTTGCGGATTCATCTTCCGCCAGTGGGTTGAGCAGTATAACAGGCTTACACGCAACGATGGCGTAAAGCTGGCACTAAGCGTTGTGTTTGGTGTGATAGTATACCTGTTCTCGCACTATCTGATAGCCAACATGAACTGGCGATCAACCTACACCCAGTTCCTGTCGCTGCCAGTACCGGCACTGCTGGGATTCCTGATGACATACAACATCAGTATGCTTATCGACAAGAAGGACACCTGGATAAAGCGATTCCTGGTGTACACAGGCGACCATACTCTCAACATCTTTATCTTCCACATCATATCATACAAGGTGGTAAGTCTGATAAAGATATGGTACTATGGTCTGGACATCAAGCAGATAGGGTGCCACATGGTTATCCACGAGCACTCGCAGGAGGACATGTTCTGGATACCCTACACCATCGCTGGTGTAGGTATACCATTATTCTTCACTTGGCTTGTAGAAAAACTGAAAGCTAGAGGTCGATCAAGTCTGTCATCATCTGAATCTCTTCGTCAGTGATGCCTTTAACATTGCAGAGTTCACGCTCACGACGCGTAATATGATAGCTTTCGCCCCATCTTTTCTCTGACGGAAAGTTATCAACTATGTATCTGCGGAAACAATCGGCAGCTTCTGTAATCTTGCCCGAGAACCACAGGTAGTATCCATAATTGCTCCAATCGTCGGCATCAAGTTTCTCATCGCCCAGCAGTTGGTCGTATAGTCGTCCGGCCTGCTCGTATTTGCCATTGCAAGTAAGTGTCCATGCCAATACACGAGCAACATTCATATTGTCTGGATCCTCGTAATTAAGTTTGAACAATATCTGTTCGGCCTCATCATAGCGCCGTACATTGGTAAGACATACCGACTTGTTGAGCTGATACAACTTCTTGTCTGGATTAATCTCCATCAACTGAGTGTACACATTCAGAGCCTGATCGTAGTACTCATCCTTGAACAGCATGCGGCCCAATCCCGACAATGCACGCTCGCTCTTAGGATTAATCTTCAGCGCCATCTCGTAGTGCAACTTAGGATCCACGCCCAAGTATGCCATCAGCATGTGGTAGTCGTAGTCCTTATACTGTTCATCAAAGAGTGACCTCATCAACGTCTCGGCATCCGTCTTGCGATTGCGCTTGATGAGGAATGTGGCTACCTCCTTATAATATGCCTCTACATCTGTACCTTCGAGCAAAGCATCTTTGATAAACAAACACTTGTAAGAGTGATCGCCAAAAATATTATAGAACTCACTGCGCACAGGGTTTAGACGGAAGAAGCGGAACAGGTCCTGCAGGTATATACGGCGGATATATGCCGGAGACTTCCTCTCTAATTCATCAACCTTCTGCACCATCTCGGCCTCACCTCTGTTAAGCATCTGGCGCACACTGGCTGGTATCTGACCAAGCACATTCTCAAAGGCCAGCACAAACGAATATTTGTCGCTGTTGCAGAATGGGCCGTAGTCTAGTATTGCCATAAAGAACGACTCGCTGCCAAACTTATCAACAGACTGTGCTATACCAGGGTGATCTCTATAATAAGGTGTAAACCAGTTGACAATATCATTGAAGAACGGGAAACGCTTCATCTGTGCAAAACCTCCGAAGTAGATATCCGAGCCTTGCCTTTGCATATCCACCATTCTATTGAAACCGGCCTCCATCTTTTCCAATTTCTCCTCGTCATCACCAGGATGCAATATTTCGTTGAGAACAGCTTCTTCGTCATGTTCCAGGATACCACCACGTGTTACGTTCAGATTCTGACCCTTTATCATATCAGGCATTATCTCCTTCTGTATCACGTCGCGATCCTCATCGGCACCCAGACAGAAATATACCTGTTTCTGCAGTTC
Source organism: uncultured Prevotella sp. (assembly GCA_900322175.1). GTDB lineage: Bacteria > Bacteroidota > Bacteroidia > Bacteroidales > Bacteroidaceae > Prevotella. Next base: position 3,890 of record ONYZ01000018.1, on the reverse strand, counting down.
TATAAACTCCTTCATGCAGTCAGCATCCTGTAGTGTGGCTCTAATCAACTGGCCAATCTCTGGGAACAGGAACTCTTCTACGTTGATATCTATCGAGAATACCCAACCCACAAATGCACGCTGACGCACATACTCATCGGTAGCCTGCTGGTACACATGTATCAAGGTGCGGAACTTAGCCATATCAAAGCAATTCAAAGCTGCCATAGTGATAGCACTGATGATGACCTGCTGATCGATTGAATCGATGGTGGGTGATAGCAGCAGTTGCTCCATCTCCTCGCCCTGACCATCGCTCCACTGGTCGGAGGTAAGTATGTGGGCAAAGAATTCGTTCAACATCTGGTGATGCTGTTTATACAGATTCTTGCGACGTTCCTTGGCTGTATGCTTGGGCTCAAGGTCGAGCATAGCTATATCCGATACGAATGACTCCAGCTGTCCGCGCACCACCTGTATCGACCAGTCGCGAGGACTCATGCGAGCCTTCATAAACAGCGATGCCAGCAGTGGCGACTGTAGTACTCGTGCATTGGTAGCCACATTGGCATAGAGCACATACATACGGTGCAGCAGCTTCTCGAACAACTGCGGCACTTGGGGGTCCTTGAATCCGTTTCGCCAGTATTCCAGCATCATCTGATAGTCAGACTTGATGGCAAAAAGTCGGTCGGAGTTTATCTGATGCGGATGCAGGGCCAGATAGTTTTCCATGTGCTTTATGGCCTGCCACAGGTCGCGCATCTCAACATCTCCACTTATCGTACTTAATAATTCGTCTTGTTTCATCTTTTTTACTTTTTATTTTTTTCAAGCCAGCGCTTAGCGCAGTCAATATCCTTCTGTCGTGGTGCCTGATAGGTAAACTTGAGCGAATCAGGCAGGGCGTCGATGGCTTGGGGGTTAAGTCCGTAGTATTTCTTTAATATCGCGCTGTAGTGCTTCACACCGTAGTGGTTGATAGAGTCGCATGCCTGCTTGTATCCCTTCATGAATACATCCATCTGTTGCTTACGATTCTTGTCGCTCATATTCTTGGTGCGAAACACCAGGGCACCCATCTGCATATCCAGTTTGCGAGTGTCCATCATCACATAGTGCTTCTTGATAAGTGCCTGCGATGCCTGCGGCTCTGTCAGTAGCATGGCATCCATCTCGTTGTTCTCGAGCATCTTCAGTCGGATGTTCACATCGTTTATCTGTATGCGGAACACGCGCTCTGGGGCTAGTTTGGCACTATCCACAGCCATATCGCCAAGCATATCTGTTACAGAATAACGAGTCATAGCCAGCATCTTGTCATCCAGATGCTTAAAGTTGGTGATACGTAGTTGGCGCTGACTGATCATCAACCAATAGGCATTGGTGGCAGCGGCATATCGCAGGGGTGTACCATCCTTTATCATCTTCTCGGCACGCACCAGGTCGGTGATTGCTCCCTCAGCACGATTCCTAATCAGGGCTGTGTCTATATCCATCTGTGCATTATATCGCTTCAGTCGAATATCTACAGCTGTATCAAACATCTGTCGCTCCTTGGCCACGAAAACCGGCAGACAGTCGAGCGTGGGCATCACTGCAATCTTGAGTGCAGCCGAATCCTCACGCCACATCTTCAGGCGCTGGGCACGTGTCAAACGCTTGGTCTCTTCGTACGACTGTTCGCAAGCTGCGAGCATCACCAGAGCTATCAGTCCTATCAACAATTTCTTCATAATCGGGTGCAAAGGTACAACTTTTTTTTTAATTTTCAATTTTCAATTATCAATTTTCAATTATTATTCGTACCTTTGCACACAATTATGGCAAAAGATAAAACAGCATACGTATGTTCCAACTGCGGGCAAGAGTCGCCCAAGTGGATAGGGAAATGCCCCGCCTGTGGGCAGTGGAACACATTTAAGGAGATAAAGATAGCAGGCGACACCAAGCAGCAGGCGGCTACCAGTGCTGCTACGGCTGGACATGCTCTGCGCAACAACAAGGTGCAACGTCTGCGCGACATCAGTTCGAAGGACGATCCTCGCATCGACATGCACGATGCCGAATTGAATCGCGTGCTGGGTGGCGGACTGGTGCCTGGCTCCATCATCCTGTTGGGTGGCGAACCTGGTATTGGTAAATCTACTCTCTCGCTCCAGACCATGCTGAATATGCCTGAGAAGAAAATTCTCTACGTGAGCGGTGAGGAAAGTGCCCATCAGCTGAAAATGCGTGCCGAGCGACTACAGCATGTAGTCCCTGCCCCTACAGGGGAGGGACAAGGGGCGGGGTCCGACAACTTCCTGCTACTCACTGAAAATTCGCTCGAATCTATCTTCGACCATATTAAAGAGGTACAACCAGAGTTGATAGTCATCGACTCTATCCAGACCATCAATACTGAGGACGTCGAGTCGAGTGCAGGCTCTATCGCCCAGGTTCGCGAGTGTGCCTCTGCCCTACTCCGATTTGCAAAGACTAGTGGTGTGCCTGTCATCCTGATAGGTCATATCACCAAGGAGGGAACACTCGCAGGCCCAAAGATACTGGAGCACATAGTGGATACCGTCATACAGTTTGAGGGCGACCAGCACTATATGTATCGCATACTGCGAAGCATCAAGAATCGCTTTGGTTCTACTGCCGAACTGGGTATCTACGAGATGCAGCAGAACGGACTGCGACAGGTGAGCAACCCATCAGAACTACTACTGACACAGGATCGCGACGGACTATCTGGTATCGCCATCACATCGGCCATCGAGGGCATCCGTCCATTCCTGGTCGAGACTCAAGCACTCGTCTCTACTGCAGCTTACGGCACACCTCAGCGCTCAGCTACTGGTTTCGACCAGCGCCGACTGAACATGCTGCTGGCTGTACTCGAAAAGCGCGTAGGCTTTAAACTGGCACAGAAGGATGTGTTCGTGAATATCGCTGGCGGACTGCGTGTGACCGACCTTGCGATGGACCTCAGTGTTATCGCAGCAGTACTATCATCCAATGTCGACACACCTATCGAGTCTGGTTGGTGTATGGCTGGCGAGGTGGGACTTAGTGGCGAGGTTCGACCCATCAATCGCATCGAACAGCGCATAGCCGAGGCCCAGAAGCTGGGATTCACAGATATGATTATCCCAAAGTACAATCTACAAGGCTTCGACAAGAATAAATATTCAATCCACCTACACCCTGTTCGCAAGGTAGAAGAGGCCCTACGTGCAATCTTTGGATAACAAATTGTAAACACAGAGATACAGAGACGCTGAGAAATATATTAAAAAAGTAAAAAATCGAAAAAACTCTGTATCTCTGTATCTTTGTGTTGAATTTTATTTGTAACTTTGCACTCACCCCTCGATGAGAATGGTAAGATCACAGACGACACCCGTATCCGTGGTGCCCTGCCTACCCTGAAGAAGATTCTGGCTGATGGTGGTGCTACTATCATTATGAGCCACATGGGTAAGCCCAAAGGTAAGGTAAACCCAAAGCTGTCTCTGGGTCAGATCCGCGAGGCTGTTGAGAAGGCACTGGGTGTTCCCGTTGCTTTCGCTGCTGACTGCGCTAAGGCTGCCGATGCTGCCAAGGCTCTGAAGATGGGTGAGGCTCTGCTGCTCGAGAACCTGCGCTACTATCCTGAGGAAGAGGGTAAGCCAGTAGGTGTAGAGAAGGGTACTCCTGAGTACGACGAGGCTAAGAAGGCTATGAAGGCCAGCCAGAAGGAGTTTGCCAAGACTCTGGCTAGCTATGCTGACTGCTACGTAATGGATGCCTTCGGTACAGCTCACCGCAAGCACGCTTCTACAGCTGTTATCGCCGACTACTTCGACGCTGACAACAAGATGCTGGGTCTGCTGATGGAGAAGGAGGTTCAGGCTGTTGACAATGTACTGTCTAACATCAAG
>ONYZ01000013.1 GCA_900322175.1 uncultured Prevotella sp. | reverse complement strand
TCGAGAGGTTACAGGCTAAAATCCTGCGACTACAGAACGAAAGTGCCGCATGCGCTTTTTCTTGATTGTCAATGCGTTAAGATTTAGTTATATAGAAGCTCAAAATAGAAAATAATGAGGAAACTATATATTCTGCTGACATTATGCATGCTGATGATCAGCGTAAATAACGGATTTGCACAACGCTCAAAATACAACAAGAACCACTCTAAACATCGCACTCAAAGGGTGGTGAGCAAAAATAAAAAGAATAAAAAGTCTAAGAAACGGACGGTTGCCACCTTCCGGCCAGACTCTCGACTACTGACTGATCCGTATTACGATCCTTTCTTACAATGTGAGGATACATGTAGTCATGTGCATGGCATAGATCTGTCGCATTATCAGGGTGAGGTGTTTTGGGAGACCGTAGGTGAGAATACCAAGATGGCTTATGTATACCTGAAAGCTACCGAAGGCGGAGATCGCATAGATGCTCAATACGAACGAAATATTGAACTGGCTCACCGGTATGGTTTAAAAGTTGGGTCATACCATTTCTTTCGTCCTAAAACACCACTTTATACTCAGTTGCAGAACTTTATCACTCAGTGTCGACCTGGCGAACAAGATTTGATACCAATGATAGATGTAGAGACAACTGGTGGATTGTCATCGGATGAGTTCTGTGATTCGCTTTTGACTTTCTTGGATATGGTAGAACGGGCATATCATCAGCAGCCCTTGGTGTATACTTTCAGAAATTTCTATAATCGCCATCTTATTGCTAAGATTGATAATTATAAGTTAATGATTGCCATGTATACAGATGAGGAGCCGATATTAGCTGATGGTCGTGATATTACCATGTGGCAATACACTAGTCATGGTAGAATTATAGGAATCAGAGGCAACGTTGACAAAAGTCGTTTTATGGGGAACCACGGATTACGTGAAATAAGATTCAATCATGTACGCCGGCTCGATAAACAAGTGTCATTCTTCAATGTGCGTAAGGGAGTGGGCAAATGACGCAAAGAAATTGGTAATCGCCTCAGAAGGAATAAAATGCATATATCTAGCTGAACGCTTTATATGATTAAGCAGCGCTCCGGTATTGCTTGTGTGCACAAAGATGCTATCAGGTGACTGTGAAAAGTAGAAATCTTGATGTACATTTGTGTACTCGGCTAATTCTTTAGCTACAATTGCTGTTTTCTTGTCAACATCGCTTTGGGCAAAGGGAATGTTGATGGTTTCAAATCCAAACAGTTCTATCAACAAGGCGCCTTCCAATTGGGCCATCTGTTGAAATTTTAGTTTTCTGAGCCACTCTGCCAAAGTTGTATAGTCCACTTTATTATCCTTGTCTTTAATGATTAGTCCTAAGTCGATAAGTAGCCTTAGTGGTAGACCTTCGTTAAGAATGTGACGCGCTATCCTTATTATCTGGATTAGCATCTTGCGGGTGTTGATATCCGATTGTTCATCATCAAGAATGTCCTGTAGCTGATGATTTAGAATGGGATTAGTAAGTTTATATGGTCTCAATAATTCTTCTTCATCATCGTTCGTGTTATTTTCTGTCATTTGTGCCCATCGCTTCCACTGCATTTCTGTAAGATTGACGAAAAACTGATCCTTACACTTCTCCAGTCCCTTATATGCATATGGCTGTACATCATGAAGTATGGACAGCTGGTACAATTTGTCCCATTTGTGGACAGACATCGGTTCGAGTGTCTCCGTTGTTTGGAAAACGCCACATCGTAATAATTTGAAGAAGTTTCGCTGTATTGTATTCATGAGAATCTTTTTGGATAACGTAGTAAGATAGATAATATTGCTACCAATCCCAATGTAAATGGATAGTAAAGATAGGGTAGTATGGATACAGGATTGACCGAAGCTAGTCCTGCTGCTATCAGTATTTGTGCTCCATAAGGGATAAGACCCTGAACTGTGCATGAGAAAGTATCGAGTATTGAAGCACACTTCTTGTTATCTACACCATATCTGTCGCCGATCTGTTTGGCAATGCTACCTACGGTGAGTATAGCCACAGTATTATTTGCAGTACAAATATCGACAAGCGAAACAAGAGTAGCGATGCTGAACTCAGCACCGCGTTTACCATTCACACGCCGTGTAAGCAACTTTATTATGAAATCTATACCACCTTGTTGTTTTATCAATTCAAGCATACCGCCGGCCATCATGGTGACAATAATTAGTTCACCCATCGACAGGATGCCTTCGCCCATTGCACCGAGCCATCCATAAATGTCCATAGAACCTGTAATAATACCAATTGCTCCGCATAAAACTATTCCGAGTGTAAGTACGGCCATAACGTTCATGCCACATATGGCTGTAACTAACACTGTGAGATATGGTATTACTTTTACCCATTCCACATCGGAAATCTGTTTTGGAGCGGCAGTATCCTGACCAAGAAGAATATAGACAATCAATATAACTAGAGCTGCCGGTGCAACAATAAATGAGTTTACTCTGAATTTGTCGCTCAATCTGCATCCTTGTGTTTGGGTAGCCATGATGGTGGTATCGGAGATAAATGAAAGATTGTCACCAAAGAAAGAACCGCCGACAATGATAGCGGTCATCATAGCTATGTCAGCCCCTGTTTCTTGTGCTAGTCCTACTGCAATAGGCGTCAATGCAGCTATGGTTCCGACACTGGTACCTATCGAAAGTGAGATGAAGCAGGCAGCTAGGAACATGCCTGCAAAAATCATTTGTGGAGGCAGGAAACTTAGTGCCAGATTGACCGTAGCATCAATACTACCCATGTTTTTGGCTGAATGAGCAAATGCTCCCGCCAAAACAAATATCCATATCATTAGCATCATCTGTTCGGTTGCGGCACCACGACTATAGCTGTTTATGCGCTGCATCAGTGGCATACCATTAAATATACTTATGGCATAAATGCTGGAAACCATAAACGCCACAGTTATGGGAATCTTGTAAAAGTCACCAGCTAATATGCTGGTGACTAAATAAAACAGGATAAACACCATAATAGGTGATAATGCTATGATACCTTTTTTCACAGGGTTACTCCGTTTTTAAAGATTGATATTTCACGATAATCGTTTTCTTCGTTCTTTGCCTTTTCTCCACTGGCGACAGACAGAACCTTGTTGATAAATTCTGGAACTAATTCCTGCATGGTTCTTCCTTCAATAAGCTGACCTGCAGAGAAATCTATCCAATTCTTTTTGCGACTAGCCAAATCAGGATTTGTAGCAATTTTCATTGTAGGCACAAATGTGCCAAATGGTGTGCCTCTTCCTGTAGTAAATAATACCATATGACAGCCACAAGAGGCTAGAGCTGTAGATGCTACAAGATCGTTGCCTGGAGCCGAAAGCAAGTTAAGACCTGAATTCTGGAGTCTGTCGCCATATTCCATTACTCCGCTTACTGGGGCTTTTCCACATTTCTGAGTGCAACCCAGTGCCTTGTCTTCAAGTGTGGAAATGCCGCCAGCTTTATTGCCTGGACTTGGATTCTCGCCTACGGGCTCTCCATGCGAAAGGAAGTAATTCTTGAAATTATTAATCATCGAGACGGTCTGATTGAACAACTCTTCCGTTCGGCAACGGTTCATAAGGATAGTCTCAGCACCAAACATTTCTGGTACCTCGGTTAATACGGATGTGCCGCCTTGCGCTACTAGCCAGTCGGAGAATTCGCCTACTAAAGGATTTGCAGTAATTCCCGAGAATCCATCAGATCCGCCACACTTTAGTCCAACGCGCAATTTGCTTACTGGTACCTCGGTGCGTTTATCCTTGCTGGCCAACTGATATAAGCCGCGCAGAATCTCCATACCTGCTTCCATTTCATCATCTACTCGTTGTGTTACGAGCAGTTTAATTCTGTCTTTGTCGTAATCACCCAGCATCTTTATAAAGTCCTCTGGCTGATTGTTCTCACATCCCAGACTAAGTATTAATACTGCACCTGCATTTGGGTGTAAACAGATGTCTCTGAGAACCTTACGCGTATTCTCGTGATCCTCTGACAGTTGTGAACAACCATAGTTGTGATGCCATGCATATATCGAGTCAACCCCCTGTTCGCCAGTCTCTTTTTTTAGTTCTTTTACTAGTCTTTCTGCAATTCCGTTAACGCAACCTACGGTAGGTACAATCCATATCTCGTTGCGGATGCCTACATCACCATTTTTACGAACATATCCCTTGAAGGTTCTGTTCTCATTATTTATTATAAATTCTTCTCCTATTGGCTGATATGTGTATTCGAGAGTTCCTGATAGATTGGTCTTGAGATTGTTCTCATTTACCCAGTCGCCTGCTTTGAGGTCTTGCATAGCATGACCGATAGGGTAGCCGTATTTTATGATATCTGTACCATCTTTTGCGTCTTTGATCAGTACCTTGTGTCCTGCAGGGGTGTCTTGGTTGATGGTAATCTTTTGTCCGTCAATCTCGATTATCTCTCCCTTTCTCTTAGGCTGAAGGCACACAACAACCGAGTCAGCCGAGTTAATTTTTAAAAATGTAGCTTGTTCCATTTTTCTTTTATTATTTATGTTTTAGTTTAAATCGCTGTCCTACGATAAAAATCTACGTTCTCTTTTGTAAGAATTTCGATTGGCATATAGTTAACTGGATTTACTGCACGCTTCATTACGATGGCATTGAACAGTGCATCGACACTAGCATATCCCTGTTGGTATGCATGCTGGGCAATAAGGAAGGAAATGCTTCCCTTGCGTACACACTCCTCATTCTTGGCCACCATATCATACCCCATAATCTGTACATTCCTTCGATTGCTTTTCTGAAGGAATTCTCCAACGATATGTGCTTTAGAATTAAATGTTATACAATGATGTACGTGCGGGTGGGTGGAGAAAAATTTTTCCAGTATTCCATCGTAGTCTTTGTGATCCTCATCCAATGGTAGGTCAACCTCCGTAATTTTAATTTGTGGAAAGTGGTCGACCATATAATGGCGGAAACCTGTTTCGCGGTTTGCTTGCTGTTTTGACCCTACTATTCCGTCGCGAGTCTGCTTCATCAGTGCTATTTCTTTTTCTTTGTTAGCTATAAGCATCAGCATCTTTGCGGCAAAATATCCACTTGCAAAAGAATCTTGACCAAAGAAAGACAAGGGTTTGAGGTCTGGCATATACGAGTCGAGCAATACATAAGGAATGTTTCGTTCAGTAAGTTTTTCGGTGAATCTGGATGTCTGTTCCAAAGTGGCAGGCACAATAATAACTCCATCAATCTTTGCGGTAAATAATTCACGAACCATTTTTGTGAATGCTGGCGGATTAAAGCGCTCGTAATAGATGAACTTGAGTTTTATGCCAAAATCACGTCTAAACTCGGTACATGCTAGAGCGCCCTCTTCAATCTCGTCCCAATATGCTTCCTGCTCATGCTTAGGTAGCACGCAATAGAATGTATATTCCTTATTATATGCTAAGGCTGATGCGTACATATTAGGACGGTAATCCAGTTCTTCGAGTGCCTTGTTTACCTTTTCTAGTGCGCTTTTCGACACATTCGGGCGATTGTGTAATACACGATCTACCGTTCCTGTTGATACGCCTGCTCTAGCAGCAATATCCTTAATAGTAATATTTTCTTTTGCCATAATCTGAGATATTTTTTGCAAAGGTACATATTTTTTCTGATTCACCAAACATCTTAGGCAAATAATTGCCGCGAAATCGTTTCCGTAATATTTTTGGATGAAATACGCTCAAAAATTTGCGTGGCTCAAAAAATCTTCATATCTTTGCCTCGCAAACGAAAAAAAGTAGACAATATATCAAAAAAATCAAACAAGCAATGGCAAAAATTGTAACTTTGGGCGAGATTATGCTCCGCCTTTCGCCTCAGGGCAACGACCGTTTTATTCAGAGTGAGTCTTTCCGCATCATCCCTGGTGGTGGTGAGGCTAATGTAGCTATTTCAGTGGCCAATTATGGTCACGAGGCATACTTTGTTTCAAAGCTTCCAAAGCATGAAATTGGACAGATTGCTGTTAATGCACTTCGTCGTTATGGTGTTAACACCGAATTTGTTGCTCGTGGTGGTGATCGCGTAGGTTTGTACTATGCCGAGACTGGTGCTTCAATGCGTCCATCGAAGGTTATATATGACCGCGCTCATTCATCTATCGCTGAGGCAGAACCTTCTGATTTCGATTTTGATAAGATTATGGAAGGTGCTTCATGGTTCCACTGGAGTGGTATCACACCTGCAATATCTGATAAAGCTGCTGAGTTGACAAAACTTGCATGTGAGGCTGCAAAGCGTCATGGTGTTACCGTATCAGTTGACCTGAATTTCCGTAAGAAGCTGTGGACCAGCGAGAAGGCTATCTCAATCATGCGCCCACTTATGAAGTATGTGGATGTATGTATTGGTAATGAGGAGGATGCTGAGCTTTGCCTTGGTTTCAAACCAGATGCTGATGTAGAGGGTGGTCAGACTGATGCTGCTGGCTATGAGGGTATCTTCAAGCAGATGATGAAGGAGTTTGGATTCAAATATGTTGTTTCTACTCTGCGTGAGAGCTATAGCGCTACATATAATGGTTGGAAGGCTCTTATCTATGATGGTAAGGAGTTCTATCAGTCTAAGCGCTATGAGATTAATCCTATCATCGATCGTGTAGGTGGTGGCGATTCATTCTCGGGTGGTCTTATCCATGGTCTGCTCACCAAGGCTACTCAGGGCGAGGCACTTGAGTTCGCTGTAGCTGCATCAGCTCTTAAGCATACTATCAATGGTGACTTCAACCTAGTATCGGTTGACGAAGTGGAATCACTTGCAGGCGGTAATGCTAACGGACGAGTACAGAGATAAATAATAGGATATTATGGCAAAGTTTGATAAGATTGCAGTGTTGAAGAAGATCGGTGATACCGGTATGGTTCCCGTATTCTATAATAATGATCTTGAGATATGCAAGAATGTAGTGAAGGCTTGCTATGAAGGTGGCGTTCGTGCATTCGAGTTTACTAATCGTGGTGACTTCGCTCAGGAGGTTTTTGGCGAGTTGGTGAAATGGGCAGAAAAAGAGTGTCCTGAGTTGGCTTTGGGTATCGGTTCTATTGTCGATGCTCCCACTGCAGCAATGTATATCCAGCTTGGTGCCTGCTTTGTTGTAGGCCCACTGTTTAATCCTGATATTGCGCCTGTTTGTAATCGTCGTCTTATTCCTTATTGCCCTGGTTGCATGACAGTCAGCGAGATTGGCAAGGCTCAGGAGTTGGGATGCGACCTTACAAAGGTATTCCCTGGAGATGTTGTAGGTCCTAATATGATTAAAGGACTTAAGGCCCCAATGCCTTGGTCTAAAATAATGGTTACTGGTGGAGTTGCTCCCGAGGAGGAGAATCTCACTAAGTGGTTCAAGGCAGGTGTGTTCTGCGTAGGTATGGGCTCTAAGCTTTTCCCCGGCGACAAGGTTAAGGCTGGCGACTGGCAGTACGTTACTGATAAGTGCCGCGAAGCACTCGGATACGTGGCTAAGGCACGTGCATAACATTCAAATACTCAGTCCCTCTCGTATAATGGACGAGGGGGACTCTTTCTTTTTAACATGAAACTTTGGCTATTCATATTATCAACCATACTTTTATCAGCCTGTTCGCACCATGATAGGCAAGTGGTGGACAAGTTGAATTCTCAATCTTATGCCTATCACTATCGTAATATAGATTCTACCGAAGCCCTTGCGTGTCGTTCGTTTAGACTTGCAGTTAATTATCCTGCTGGTCGTGCTGAGGCTCTTAATAATATGGCATTTGTGAATATCGTACGTATGCGTTACGATGAAGCTGAACAGCAACTAAACGAGGCTGTTGAGACTACTGACAACCAACTGCAACAGTTAATAGCCTACGTACAACAGATGCGACTATGTCAACGCCGTTCGCGTAATCGTGAGTTTCACGAGTTTCGCGAAATGGCCAATCGTACTTTGCGTCGTATTTATGAGGAGCGTGACCAGCTAAACGAGCGCGACTTGAAGCAATTGCTGTATGCTGAAACAGAATACGCCATAGTCAATTCTACTTATTATTATTATGTAGGTCTGGAACAGCAGTCGATAGAAGCTCTTGAAGCAATTGATCCTGAAGAGGTTCAGCGCGATACAGCACAGTATCTTAATTACTTATATAATATTGGTGCAGGGGGTATTATCACTCAGGGTACGCAACAAGAGATAAACCAGCAGGAGTTTGATAAATTGATGCGATGTTTCCTTACGGCGCGTAAGGGTGATTATCCATATTTTGCTGCTAATGCTTTAGAGGCGCTTTCCGAGCATCTGGTGGATCCGGAATATCGTCAGCAGCTTACAGAAGATAATCTTCCGGCAATGAAATTTATTAATCCTGTAGGTGTTGATGATGAGATGTTGCCTGTTTTTCTGGCAGAAAATGCATTGAACATCTTTGAAAGATACGGTGATGTTTATCAGATAGCTGGAGCATATCGTACCCTAGCCTCATGCTATCGCCAAATAGGTGACTATAGGTCGGCTCTTTATAATCTTGAGCAAGCTCTATCGGATAGCATTATCAATCAGGCTCCTGATCTTGTAGCTTCTATCCGCGAACAGCTTAGTGTGGCTTATGCGGCTATAGATGACAAACGTCAGAGCGATGAGAATCGTAATATATATCTTGATTTGCAGGAAACAACCCGTCAGGATCGTCAACTTGAGGCTCGTGCATACCAGTATGAACGACAATTGTCACAACTTAACATTATGCTTATAGCCGTAGTTGTAGCAATTGTACTTTTGCTGTTCTCATTGTGGTTGTTTAACTATCTTAATAAGAAGCAGGTTAAATCCGATGAACCAGATAATATTTTCGAGCAGAAGAGTGAGCAACTTGCTGCACAGATGTTGCAGGTAGAAAATAAGGAACGACGTAATCTAGAGCAACGTGCAAAAGTATCGTTGGTATGTAATATCACTCCATTTATAGACAGAATGATACATGAAGTATCGCGTTTACAGGCTGGAGCACCAAATCGTGAAGAGCGACTTGCATATATCCGAGAGTTGATCAATCAGATTAATTCATACAATGATGTACTTACATACTGGATTCAATTGCGTCAAGGTGAACTTAGTCTGCATATAGAGAGCTTCCCCTTGATGCCTTTGTTTGACGTGCTGCATAAGGGACGCACATCTTTCCAAATGAAAGGAGTGGAACTAAATGTAAAAGCTACCGATGCTGTTGTTAAGGCTGACCGTGTACTTACGTTGTTTATGTTGAATACTCTAGCCGACAATGCTCGTAAGTTTACTGAACGTGATGGTAAGGTCGTTATTTCTGCTACACAGACTAATGATTATGTCGAGATATCAGTAGAAGATACCGGAAGTGGAATGACTGATGAACAGCTAGAACATCTATTTGACCATAAGATTGTAGAAGGTCATGGCTTTGGTCTGCTTAACTGTAAGGGTATAATCGAGAAATATCGCAAAATCAGTCAGATATTCTCAGTATGTCAAATTGGTGCCATAAGTACAGTTGGTAAGGGCTCACGTTTGTTTTTCCGGCTACCTAAGGGTATTTCTCGTATTATTATTGCCCTGTTGTCTCTTTTGCCTATGCAGATGCAGGCTCAACCAGAAGAGATAGATAATTTGGGCAAGGCAAGCATATATTCTGATTCTGCCTATTTCTGCAATATCAATGGAGAATACGAGCGTACGCTTGTCTTTGCTGATTCGTGTAGGTATTATCTAAACAAGCATTATCTTAATCAAGTGCATCGTGGTCGTTATCTGATGCGCCCGATGGGCAATCCATCGCTTATGGCACCAGAGATTAAGTGGTATCATGATAGTGTTAAGACCAACTATCATATCATCCTTGACATCCGAAACGAGAGTGCGGTTGCTGCCTTGTCACTACACGAGTGGCAGTTGTACAGCTATAACAACCGCATTTATACACAGCTATTTAAGGAAATGTCGGCTGACGTAACACTTGGTGAGTATTGTAGTACCATGCAACAGTCGCAAACCAATAAGACAATAGCTATCATCATGCTGGTCCTCTTAATGATATCTATCGTGCCAGCGTATTATCTGCTGTACTACCGTCATCGTCTTTACGACAGGTTTTTGCGTGAGCAGCAACGTATAACCGATCTCGAAATGCTGGATGACGAACTACATCGTGCTGAACTAGAAGATAGTAATTTACACATCTCAAATGCTGTTCTTGACAATTGCTTGTCGGCACTCAAGCATGAGACGATGTATTATCCTTCACGCATTCAGCAACTACTGGATACTGGTGATATGGAATCACTTAGCGAGGTTACTATATACTATCGCGAATTATATGGTGTGCTGAGTCAGCAAGCTTTGCGTCAAACAGAACGTACCCGACTGCATCTCAAACCGTTGCACAACGATATACTTGGTGATGAGACGCTTGTAAGGTATCTCTTTGATATTCTTCGTAAGCTGTCTGGAAAAAAGTTACTGCCAGAGTATACCAAGCGTGAGGGAGGATATATTGAAGTACGTGTGCCTATGCCGGAACTTAACCTGACTGAGGCCGAGGTAGCCGACTTGTTTACTCCGTCTAAGGACCACCTGCCTTATCTGCTTTGTCGCCAGATTGTCCGCGACTTGGGTGAGGCAACCAACCGCCGTGGTTGTGGTATATATGCTACTATTCAAGATAATGCAACAAATATGATAATAACATTACCAAGCGTATGGAAAAATTCAAAGTAATTATAGTAGAAGACGTGCCCCTAGAGCTTAAGGGCACTCTAGGAATTGTAAAGAGCGATATCCCTGAGGCCGAAGTGATAGGAACGGCTGAGAACGAACAGGCCTACTGGCGACTGATAAAGCAGCAGGTTCCCGACTTAGTATTGCTCGATTTAGGGTTGGGTGGATCTACCACTGTTGGTGTAGAGATATGTCGCCATACTAAAGAGACGTATCCTGATGTTAAGGTACTTATCTTTACTGGTGAAATCCTGAACGAAAAACTCTGGGTAGACGTGCTTGATGCAGGTGCTGACGGAATTATCCTTAAGACAGGTGAACTTCTTACACGTCGTGATGTTTCGGCAGTTATGGATGGCAAACAGCTAGTGTTCAATGAACCAATACTCGAGAAGATTGTTGAGCGCTTCAAGCGTGCCGTTAGTGGCGAGCTTGTAAAACAAGAGGCTCTGGTAAATTATGAGATAGATGAGTACGACGAGCGCTTCCTTCGTCATTTGGCACTAGGCTATACTAAGGAGCAGATTACTAATCTGCGTGGTATGCCATTTGGAGTGAAGAGTCTTGAGAAACGTCAGAATGAACTTATCCAAAAGCTTTTTCCTGAGGGAACTGGTGGAATTAATGCCACACGTCTTGTAGTACGTGCTTTAGAGTTACGGATACTTGATATAGATAATCTGGAAGCTGATGAAGAGTAGCCGTTTGTGCATGGTGCTTTTGGTGGCCGAGAGTGTCTTGGTCATCGCGTCGTGGTTGCTTTCTGCACTGCGACTCGAGGGTGTGCGCTCTATGTTGTCATCAGAGGGTATCCGCTGGTTTATCGGTAGCTTCTCAAATATAGTAGCCAGTCCTCTGCTAGCATGGCTACTGCTTATACTTATTGCATGTGGCAGCATACAGCAGAGTGGGGTTATACCACTTCTTGGCAGTAAAAGCAAAATATCGTTTCGCGATCGTCTAGCCTTACGTGTAGCGAGTGTGTTTGTTGTTCTCTACGCAATTGTTATCTGCTTGCTCACCATCATGCCCCATGCCATCCTTCTCTCTGTCAAGGGTAGTCTTTTTCCGTCGGCCTTCAGTCGTAGCATTCTGCCTATTGTATGTTTTGGCGTCACTCTGTTTTCGGTTGTCTTTGCTATGATGTCGGGACATAAAAAAACAGGAGAGGATATCATTGAGATTCTCTCCTATGGAATACGCCAGGGGGCCTCATATATAATAGTCTATATTCTGGCTATACAATTTTATGCATCGTTACGCTTTGTTTTCGGTTAGTTTTTTCTTTAACTAGTTTTCAAGTGCAAAGTACCTAAAGAAAATGTGTTCTCTAGGTACTTTTCAAAATATGCTAAATAAGCATGCACCCAATTTGGAACACTAGCATACTTACAACCCATGCCACAACTGTAGTGTAAACAGCTGCAAAGCATGCCCAGCGCCACGAGCCTGTCTCGTTTTTGATGGCAGCAATAGTGGCTATGCAAGGGAAATATAGTAGAATAAATATCAGATAGGCATAGGCTGTTAGCGGTGTAATACCCTCTTGTAGCATTATTTGGCGCAGACGGGTATATTTCTCAGTATCATCGCTAAATTCCTCGTCATCACCGAATGAGTCATCACCGCTATACAGTACGCCGATAGTTGATGCTACAATTTCTTTTGCTCCAATACCTGCCAACAATGATACGTCGAGTTTCCAATTGAATCCCTGAGGAGCGAATATCGGTTCGATGGTCTTACCCATACGACCAATATAACTCTGTTCCTGTTGTTGTTCTTGCGGAATACTATCGTTATGCGGGAAGTAGCCAAGTGCCCATACTATAATGCTGGCCACTAGGATTATTCCTCCCATCTTCTTAAGATACTCTTTTCCTTTCTCCCATGTGTGGCGCCATATAGCTTTTGGCGTTGGCCAACGATATGGAGGTAGTTCCATTACGAATGGGGTGTCCTCGCCCTTGATAACCAACGATGAGAAAATCTTGCTTACGATTACAGATATAATGATACCAATTGCATATAGCGATAGTAGTACCCATGAACGATATTGCAATGAGAAGAATGTACCAGCTATCATAATATATATAGGTAGTCGGGCGGAGCAAGACATAAACGGCAGAATCATCATGGTGATGATACGCGACCTGCGGCTCTCAATAGTACGTGTAGCCATTACGGCTGGAACATTGCATCCAAATCCCATGATAAGTGGTATGAATGATTTTCCGTGTAGTCCCATCTTGTGCATCAGTTTGTCCATGATAAATGCTGCGCGTGCCATATATCCCGAATCCTCCATCAGCGAAATGAAGAAGTATAGTATCAATATCTGTGGCAGGAATACTATCACACTGCCCACACCGCCGATAACACCATCTAGTAGCATAGCTTTCAGTGGTCCGTCAGGCATGGTGACGGTCAGTTTGTCTCCAAGCCATGCAACAGCTTCTTCAATCCAGTCCATAGGGTATTGTCCCAATGTAAAGGTTGTTTGAAACATAATGTATAACAACAGAAAGAAAATTGGGAATCCCAAATACTTATGTGACAACAAACCGTCTATCCTATGGGTCGTCTTATAAGTGTCCTTCTTATGTCCGGTCTTATATTCTGCCTCTTTCAGTGCTCCATTGATAAAACCGTACTTGGCATCCATAATAGCAGTTTCTGAGTCACTACCAGTTTCCTCCTTTACGCGTGCTGAGGCTTTATCGCGCTCTGTGGCCAGATGATGGAAGTCTTGTATACGCTGTTCGCCTGCCATATGAGTGCCTAGATAATCCAATACTTGACTATCGTGCTCTAGCAGTTTCAGTGCCAAGTATCGGGTGGAGTAGTGCTGCGTAATGTGTTCATCGGCCTTCAGATACTTCTGAATATGTGAAATACCATCCTCAATTTCATGGCCATAGTTGATATGCAGGTGGCGAGAGAATTTACTGGTCCCCTCATAAACCTGAATCACTGCTCGGAAAAGATCCTTTACGCCCATACCATTTTTAAAAGAAGTTGGAATCATTGGAGTACCGAACAATGTGCTTAGTGTATCTATGTTTACCGAATCTCCTCTGCGTTCAAACTCGTCGTACATGTTTAGAGCACAAACCATACGAATGTTCATGTCAACCAGTTGAGTCGTAAGATACAGATTGCGTTCCAAGTTCGACGAATCGATAACATTAATAATCACGTCGGGCATCTTCTCTGTAAGATGTTCACGTACGTAAAGCTCCTCAGGTGAATAGCATGATAGCGAATATGTACCAGGTAAATCTGTTAGATTAAACTCATATCCAAACATCGATGCATGTGCTTCGGTAGCATCAACGGTTACACCCGAGTAGTTGCCTACATGTCCATGTGCACCCGATGCATAATTAAATAGCGAAGTCTTTCCGCAGTTGGGGTTGCCAACTAGTGCCACATTGATAGTGCGGCGTTCTTTCATTGCCTCATGACGTATATAGTCGTCTTCGTGTCGACTCTTGTCGGTTGCAAAGTTGGTGAATGATGTTGACTCGAATGGTGTATCGGCCGATACAACCTCGATGTTGTCAGCCTCCTGATGTCGCAGGCTAACTTCATATCCCATTAGCTTATATTTGACAGGATCCTGCAATGGAGCGTTTAATAATACCTCAACTTCCTGTCCACGTATAAATCCCATTTCGATGATACGCTTACGGAATCCACCGTGGCCCAACACCTTTACTATTATGCCTTTTTCTCCTGTTTTCAGTTCTGAAAGTTTCATAATTCTTTGATTTTGAGTGCAAAGGTAATAAAAAAAACTTGCAACTCGATTGCAAAGAGTCGCAAGTTTTATAAAATACCTAAAAATGATGATAGGTTATTCTGTCTCAAAGTAGTTTTCGAGCTCAGCTTTGGCACTTCCGTCGGCATTAGACAGATCGCGAACAATATGTCCTTTCTCCAGCAGCGCTATGCGTGTAGAGATATCGATGGTGTGTGCCAAGTTATGGCTCGAAACCAGAATGGTAGCGCCTGTCTGCTTGTTGTAGTCTGTCAGTACGTGCTTCAGCGTGTTCTGGCTCGATGGGTCGAGGAAGTTGAATGGCTCATCAAGAATCACCAGTTTGGGGCGATTGAACAGAGCGGAGATGATACCAACCTTCTGCTTGTTACCGGCCGAGAGGTTGCGTATCAGTTTCTTCTGTCCGAAAATCTCACCAGCGGCCAACTTCTCAAAGTCTTTCAGTCTCTCGTCCACTTGTGCCTGAGTCATATTTGTAATCTTGCCGATAAAGGCGAAGTACTCCTCAGGTGTAAGGAAGTCAATCAGAAATCCCTCATCGATATACGAACCGGTGCTAGCCTTCCATTCTTCGCTAAGTGCAGGGTTGATGCCGTCTAGAGCTACTTCACCCTCATCGGGTTTCAATAGGTCAAGAAGCATGCGGAAGAGTGTTGTCTTACCAGCTCCGTTATTACCTACAAGACCAAGGATGTCTCCATCATTTACCTGGAACTGTTCAATTTCACAGGCAACGGTCTTGCCAAACGCTTTTTTAAGATCTTTAATGGTTATCATAAAGCTCAAAGTTTTATATTTAGACTATTCCTTTTCCGTGACAGTTCTTGAACTTCTTACCAGAACCACAAGGACATGGGTCGTTACGTCCGGGCAGTTTGTCCTTAACTACTGGAGTATGGTTCTGCTGGGCACGTGTGTCGTGCTTAGCTGCAGCTTGCTGATTGCGGTCAACCAACTGCTCCTCGCCTATATTCTGCTTACTCTCGGTGTACTGTTGGCGCTGAGTGTGCTGCTCAGGAGCAGCCTCCTGCACTTGCTGCTGCATCTCAGGTATCTGTGCGCGTGTCAGGATAGAGCAGATGCGGTTGTACATCTCGTTGATCATTTCATCCCAGACCTTAGCGCTCTCCAACTTGAAGATAAGCAATGGGTCTTTCTGCTCATACGATGCGTTCTGTACAGAGTGCTTCAGTTCATCGAGCTGACGCAGGTTCTCCTTCCATGAGTCGTCGATGATATGCAGCAAAATGCTCTTCTCAAATTCCTTAACGATGCTCTTGCTGTCGCTCTCGTATGCGTCCTTAAGGTTGCATGGGATGTAGTACATCTTACGGCCATCAGTCAGAGGCACCGAGATGCGCTCGTAAATCTGTCCCTGAGTCTCGTATACCTGCTTGATGATAGGTTGTGCAACGGTCTGGATGCGTTCTGTCTTTCTGTTGAAGTTGCCGATAGCTGCCTGGAATGCATTCTCTGTCAGCACCTCACGAGGTTGATTGATGAACTCCTCGCTGCTGAATGGAACTTCCATAGAGAGAACGTGCAGAAACTCCTCCTTCACACCCTGATAGTCACCAGAGTTTTCGATGATGTTTACAACACGGTCCCAGATGATATTTGCGATATCCATACCGATACGCTCACCCATAAGTGCGTGACGGCGCTTTTCGTAGATTACTGTACGCTGTTTGTTCATCACATCATCGTACTCAATCAGGCGCTTACGTATACCGAAGTTATTCTCCTCAACCTTCTTCTGGGCGCGCTCGATGCTCTTAGAAATCATTGGACTCTCAATCATCTCGCCATCTTTGAATCCTAGACGGTCCATTACTGATGCGATACGCTCAGAAGCGAACAGACGCATCAGCTTATCCTCGAGTGATACATAGAATACTGATGAACCTGGGTCACCCTGACGTCCGGCACGACCACGCAGCTGGCGGTCTACACGACGGCTCTCGTGGCGCTCTGTACCGATGATGGCAAGACCACCTGCGGCCTTAACTTCGGGCGACAGCTTGATATCGGTACCACGACCAGCCATGTTGGTGGCGATAGTTACGGCACCCTTACCGTTGGTGCTCTGTCCAGCCAGTGCTACGATGTCGGCCTCCTTTTGGTGCAACTTAGCATTCAGCACCTGATGGGGGATACCCTCGCGCTTACCGGTCTCTGGATTTACATACATGTCGAGCATACGGCTCAGCAACTCCGAGATTTCTACCGATGTTGTACCAATCAGTGTAGGACGACCCTGATTTCTCATCTTTACAACCTCCTCAATCACTGCCTTATATTTCTCACGAGCAGTCTTATATACACGGTCGTCCTGGTCGTTACGGATTACAGGACGGTTGGTTGGAATCTCTACAACATCAAGCTTGTAGATATCCCAAAACTCACCAGCCTCAGTCGAAGCAGTACCGGTCATACCCGATAGCTTGTGATACATGCGGAAGTAGTTCTGCAGGGTGATGGTAGCAAATGTCTGAGTAGCTGCCTCAACCTTTACATGCTCTTTGGCCTCTACAGCTTGGTGCAGACCATCGCTCCAGCGGCGACCTTCCATGATACGACCAGTTTGCTCGTCTACAATCTTTACCTCACCGTCGATAACTACATACTCATCATCCTTGTTGAACATACAGTATGCCTTAAGCAGCTGCTGCAGGGTGTGCACACGCTCGCTCTGTACAGCATAGTGGCTCATCAGTTCATCTTTCTTATCCAGACGCTCCTGATCGGTCAAACCTTCCTGAGCCTCCAGTGCAGATAGTTCGGTTGTGATATCGGGCAATACAAACAGCTCATTGTCATTCACTTGTTTGGCCAGCCATGCAGTACCCTTATCTGTAAGATCACATGAATTCAGTTTCTCATCTACTACAAAATACAGAGGCTCAACACACTCCGGCATACGGCGGTTGTTGTTCTCCATGTAGATGTTCTCAGTATTCTGCATACCGCTCTTGATACCTTCTTCCGACAGGAATTTAATCAGAGGTTTATTCTTTGGCATAGCCTTGTGCGAGCGATAAAGTGAGAGGAATCCAGCGTCCAATTTTTCCTGACCTTCTTTCTTATTTCCTGACTCTATAAGCTTATTTCCCTCTGTAATCAGTGTCTTGGCATCGGCCAGATACTGTGTGGCCAACTGTCGCTGAACACCTACCAAGCGCTCAACCAATGGCTGATATCCCTCGAACATCTGGTCATCGCCTTTGGGGACAGGACCTGATATAATAAGAGGTGTACGGGCATCGTCAATCAATACCGAGTCAACCTCGTCGACGATGGCATAGTTATGTGCGCGCTGTACCAGGTCGGCAGGAGATGTTGCCATGTTGTCACGCAGATAGTCAAAACCGAATTCATTATTGGTACCGAATGTGATATCTGCCTGATATGCTTTGCGGCGAGCCTCAGAGTTTGGCTGATGCTTGTCGATACAGTCAACACTCAGTCCATGGAACATATAGAGAGGCCCCATCCACTCAGAGTCACGCTTAGCCAAATAGTCGTTTACGGTTACTACGTGAACACCGTTACCAGTCAGTGCGTTCAGGAATACTGGTAGGGTAGCCACAAGCGTCTTACCTTCACCAGTTGCCATCTCGGCAATCTTACCCTGATGCAGAACAACACCACCAAACAACTGTACATCGTAGTGTACCATTTCCCACTTCAGGTCGTTACCACCGGCTGTCCAGTGGTTATGATAGATGGCCTTATCGCCATCGATAGTGATGAAGTCCTTCTTTGGGTCGCCTGCCAACTCGCGGTCGAAGTCTGTAGCTGTAACTACGGTCTCCTCGTTTTCTGCAAAACGGCGTGCTGTCTCCTTTACGATAGCGAATACCTCTGGCATTACCTCATTGAGTGCCTTCTCATAGATATCCAATACTTCCTTCTCGATCTTGTCAATCTGAGCGAAGATTTCGGCACGTTCGTCGATAGGTGTGTTTTCGATTGTTGCCTTTAACTCTTCGATACGGGCTTTCTGCTCTTTGGCTGAATCTTGTACCTGTTTCTGCAATGTTTTTGTGCGATTACGCAAAGCATTGTTATCCAGCTTCTGTACCTCGGGATATACTTCCTTTACTTTCTCTACGAGTGGCTGGATGAGTTTCATGTCGCGGCTGGATTTGTCACCGAACAGCGACTTTAAAAATTTGTTGAAATTCATATTCTAATTTTACTTTTTTACTTATTGTTTATGTATGACTGGTTCTAAAACGGCGGCAAAATTACAAAAAATATTTGTAACAACCAAGCCTTTTATTAAAAAAGAGGTGTTGCCATACATGCATTGGGGGCACGAATGCGGATTGCCTTCGAAATTGTTGGGGCAATACGCTCTATGCTAACGGGTGCCTGCACCTTTTTGGCGGGGATATTGGCACCATAGAATATAATGGGGAAGCAGGCCAATGCCTGTTTTGTCTTAAGTTGTTCGTGAGTGTCGTCATTCTGCATCTGCCAACCAGGTGCCAACTCCACCACCAAATCGCCTATATGCGACTCGTACAGATGGGTTTGCACGCGCTTAACGCCTGTCATCTGCAGCAGAAACTCCTTGGCCTTCAGTGTTGCATCTGATAGGGTGATGCGCTTCTGCTCCAATAGCTGGTGGTTCAGGTACAGTTGATTGCGATAGGTACCTTCTACGTACTTACCTTGCCCCCAGAGCGCGCCCAAGTACATATTCAGCAGGTTGGCTGTGCGGTTTATATAGTACACACCCGTGGGTATGTGGTATTTGGAGTATTCATCGGTGTTTTCTTCGCTGTAGCCAGTCGATGTAAGTACAAACAGCGCGTGCTCCTTGCCAATCAGTCGCTCAATCTCGATAACTAGCTTTTGTAGGGCCGATTTATAATTATCTTTCTCATACTGCAGGAATAGCAAATCAGGAATGGTATCCTTTCCAAGTCTTTCTTCAGCTACCAATTGCAAAGCCTTGACAGTCAAGCTGGTAGCGTCCCAATTATTACGTTTGTCATCATTCCATATCAGGCGATTTGCATTATGGCCAGAAAGCAATGCTGCTGTCTCCTTTTTTGTTGCTACGACACATACCTTGCCGATACCTTTGGTGGCCATCTTTAGTTCATCGGCTAAGGTAGAAACGGCGATAGCATCGGGAGTGGCTGTTACGGTCTGTAACGAGTGTCGGTCTAGCCATTTATCGGCAATAATGGTGTGGTAAAATGGCGAGGTTCCTGTGACGACTGACGAAATGGCAGATGACAGGTCAATCTGGCTGTATGGATAATATCCCTGCTCACATACGTAACCGTCGTCGAATAGAGCAGGGTAGTCATTCCTTAGCTGGTCGATAGTGATATTTACTACCAGCCTAGGGCCTGATCCCTTTGCAGTCTGTGCTTGCGAACTGAGAGCCAGCATCGCTAGCAAAGTTACGTATAGATATCTATTCTTCATTTCTTTAATCTAATCAGCAAACATAATGCCACAATCCATATTCCCTCAGCATAGCTCTGGAATATGCCACCGATGGCAAATAGTATCAGCATAGTCAATTGCACCTTGCGCCATGGTCCGCGTTTACCTTTTATAATAGCAGGGATAAACAGTAGTGGCAGAGGATTAAACAGCAGCAGATTTAGGTTTATCGATGTGGTAGGATGCTGTGAGAAAATCATCACCGTTAGCACCACACCTGCCAATCCCTGTACTGTCATGAGCAGTACGTCGTACCATTTTGCTGGTATTTTACGCTTCCATTCATATAGGGCTATTGCTATAGATATTGCAAGTAAAAGTAGAGCCATCTGTGTAGGAGTAAGTATGAAGTCTGGCTCTATCTGCTGTACTCCTGGCATTACCAGCATGCGTTGCTCCTTTACAAGTGGTCGATATTCGCCATCCTTATATATTTGTGCATGTGCGAAATCCTGCATCAGGTTCATTGGCAGAAACTCTTGCTCGCTGCGATTGGTCTTTATATCGGCCTTTAGTCCTAGCAGCATGTCGTTGCCGCATTTCGACCATAAGTGATTTCGGTTGCATTCGCGCACCATATCGCGGAACGATGGTTCGTAGTCCTCACGCTCGTTGTATATCACTTGGCCGTTAATACTCTTCTCTACTATGTCACGTGGTTTTGTAGAACAATTGTTGTAGAAGAAGTTGTAGCGGTAAATACGATTTTCTGGTTGCAGGTTTTCGCCTAGCAAATTCTGTAGCTGTCGTTTCTCGTCATTTGTCAGGTTGAGTACCTGTTCGGTTATGCTGCTTCCCCATTGCTTGTAGTAAGGCCAGAATCTGTCAAAAGGGTAGGCCGCCAACTCGTAGTCTGTTAGTCCGAAAACGAACCTCAGTGCGAAGTAGGGCTTGCTGAAACTAAACATACCCCAGTTGAACACTAGGTCTGTCTCGCCCTCGTGCCATCTCAGTGCTGAATGACCATACAAACTGTATATCTCCTCATGTGGTGAACAAGTTAATAAACTCACCTCAACAGAGTCCATTGGATCGAATTCCGGTCCAATAGCCTCAAAACCTCCAATTACCTTATTTGCATCATTTTGTGCAAAAATTGGACTTATGTTGCTGATTGTCAGCAAGATAACTGCAGTTAGCAGCCTCTTAATATTCTTTTCTAAATGTTTCACGATGCAAAAATAACTTATATTTTCGAAGAAAAAGCCATTACTTCGGTTTTTTTTTGATAATTTTGCACGCTGAAATGTTTTTCAATAGAATTAAATTATAAAATATGAATAAGATTCTCGCCAGTTTCGTCATGGCAACCTTGACGACATCGGCTTTTGCGCAAAGCAACACTAACTCTCCCTACAGCCAGTTTGGCTTAGGCGACCTTACCGACCAGAGCGTAAGTTTCAACAAAGGTATGAATGGCGTAGGCCTTGCTATGCGCCGCGGTAATGAAGTCAACCCAATGAACCCTGCCTCGTACTCTGCAATCGATTCGCTTACAATGCTTTTTGATGCAGGTCTTTCAGGTCAGATTACCAATTATAATGAGAACGGCACCAAACTTAATGGTAAGAGTGGTGGTTTTGATTATGTAGTAGGTTTGTTCCGTGCATTCAAGAATGTAGGTATTTCATTTGGTGTTTTACCTTATTCTAATATAGGGTATAAGTATTATAGTTCGGAGAAGTTGAATGATACTCAGACTACCGTGGCGACTACAAACGAAGGTTCTGGTGGACTGCATCAGTTGTTTGTTGGTACTGGTATACGTCCTGTCAAACCATTGTCTATCGGTGTAAACCTTTCGTATTTATGGGGTGAATATAACCGCAGTGTGACATCTAGTAGCTCATCGTCTATTAATACTCTTACCAAGCAGTATTCAGCCGATATCAGCAGTTATAAACTTGATTTTGGTGCTCAGTTTGAGTTGCCTATCAACAAGCAAGATAATATCACTCTTGCTGCAACATGGTCACCAGGTCACTCGCTTAAGGCAAATGCTCTTCGTGCTACCACAAGCACTAATCCAAGCACAAGCGTATCCCAAGCTGATACAGTGATTATAAATAATGCACTGAGCATTCCTACAGCATTCGGATTCGGTCTTGCATATAATCATGCACAGAACCTCCGTGTGGGCGCTGATTTGCAGATTCAGAAGTGGGGTAGTGTTGACTATCCTGATTATACCAATGGTACTTATGCACTCAAGTCTGGTATGCTGAAGGATAGCTACCGTTTTAACGTTGGTGGTGAGTGGACTCCTCGCCCCCTTAGTCGTAAGTTCCTCCATCGTGTTCGTTATCGTGCAGGTGTCGGTATGGCTACACCTTATTATTATATTAATGGTAAGGAAGGTCCTAAAGAATTGTCTGCCAGCCTTGGATTTGGAATCCCCATCATGAATGGATATAACAACCGTTCTATACTTAGTATCAGTGGTCAGTTCGTACGTCGTTCGGCTGATAATATGATTAAGGAG
The DNA here is from genome assembly GCA_900322175.1 of uncultured Prevotella sp. Taxonomy (GTDB): domain Bacteria; phylum Bacteroidota; class Bacteroidia; order Bacteroidales; family Bacteroidaceae; genus Prevotella. Next base: position 27,813 of record ONYZ01000013.1, on the reverse strand, counting down.
AACATGTTCCGCCTTAACATTGGATTTACTTTCAACGAGAGATGGTTCGCAAAGTGGAAGGTAGAATAATTGCTATTGCTGCAGTTTGGATGATAGTATTATGTTCGTGCACCGAAGTGCAGGAACATACAGCGCCTGCCATCCGTGATCGCGATTCTGTCTCGGTTATGACATCGTATGGTGTTAATACGCTTATCAGCGATAGTGGAGTTATCAAGTATAAGATTGTTACCGAGCGATGGGATGTTAACGTAGTCAAGAATCCATCGTGCTGGACATTCGAGAAAGGAGTGTTCTTCGAACAGTTTGACGAGAAGTTTCATGTAGAGGCTTATATTCAGGCAGATACAGGCTGGTATTACGATCAGAAGAAACTGTGGCATCTACGCGGACGTGTACGTATCCGTAATATCAACGGTCTGGTATACGAGAGCGAGGAACTGTTCTGGGACGGCTTGAAACACGAGCTTTATTCCAATGTTTACTCAAAGGTAACCACGCCTGAGCGCAGTATGGAGGGATCGTACTTTCTTTCGGATGAACGTATGACTCACTATATAGTGAGCAATTCCAAAGGTTCGTTCACTCGCGAGGATATGACTGGCGAGAAGACAGACGAAGGTCAGGACAAGCCTGGTGAAAAGAAGGATACAGTTCAGGCTCCACCACAGCCACAGCGCCAGCAATTACAGAAGCACAGGAGGACCGGACAATGACAGAACTGATTATCTGGCTACTCGTTTCTATGCTGTTCTCCGCCTTTTTCTCTGGTATGGAGATAGCGTTTGTGTCATCAAACCGACTGAGGGCCGAGATGGATCGCGAGAAAAATCGCTTCTCGCAGCGTATCATCAAGATATTCTATCAGCATCCCAACAACTTTGTGTCAACGATGTTGGTGGGAAATAATATCTCGCTGGTAATCTATGGTATTCTCTTTGCAAAACTCTTCGACGATACACTGTTTGCTCCTTTTAGCGACGGCGTCAGGGTGACATGCGATACTCTGTTGTCGACGCTTGTAGTGCTGTTTACGGGCGAATTCTTGCCCAAGTCGATATTCAAGAATAATCCAAATACATTGCTCGTAGTGTTTGCTGTTCCTGCGTGGATATGCTACGTAGTGCTTTATCCCATATCGCGTTTTGCTACACTACTGTCAAAAGGACTGCTGAGACTTGTTGGCATTAGGATGAAGAAGGGGGGCGAAGAGAAGGAGTTTACCAAGGTTGATCTTGACTATCTAGTACAGACCAGTATCGACAACGCTGAAAATGATGATGAAATCGAGGATGAGGTAAAGATATTCCAGAATGCTCTCGACTTCTCCGAGACAAAAATACGCGACTGTATGGTGCCTCGTACTGAGATTGATGCTGTAGAAGATACATCTACCATAGAGCAACTTATGCAGGTGTTTATAGAGAGCGGACATAGCAAGATTGTAGTGTATCACGAAGATGTTGACCATATCATCGGATATATCCATTCGTCTGATATGTTCCGTTTAGATAAGAGCGCCTCACAGACCGCAATTGTTGATACAAAGCTTATTCGTGAGATAACGTTTGTACCCGAGACTATGCTGGCTTCTAAGCTTATGGCCCAGTTGATGCTGCAGAAACGCTCTCTGGCCGTAGTTGTTGACGAGTTTGGAGGTACTAGCGGGCTGGTATCACTCGAAGATATTATGGAGGAGATTACTGGCGAAATTGAGGATGAACACGACAATACAAACCATGTGGCAAAACAGCTCTCTGAGCACGAGTATATTCTTTCGGCACGATTGGAGATTGCCAAGATTAATGAGATGTTTGACCTCGATTTGCCTGAGAGTGACGAATATATGACATTGGGTGGCCTGATTCTGCACGAATATCAGTCGTTCCCAAAACTGAACGAAGTGGTTAAAATCGGTCATTATGAGTTCAAAATAGTCAAGAATACAGCAACAAAAATAGAGTTGGTTCGCTTAAACATCACCGAATAACCAATTTTATAGAAAAAAATTTCGTTGTTTCGAACAAATTTATTAATTTTGCACCCGTTTTATGAATAATAATTAAAAATTTAAATATTTATGGCAGCATTAGGAAAAATCCGTAAAAGAGGCGTAGCCCTCGTTTGCATTATTGGCCTCGGCCTTTTCGCCTTCATTGCCGAAGAAGCTTTCCGTTCTTGCGAAGCAACCAAGAACCAGCAGCGTCAGCAGATAGGCGAAGTGTTAGGAAACAAAGTCAACGTACAGGAGTTTCAGGCTCTTGTTGATGAGTATCAGGATGTTCTGAAGATTACCCAGAACCGCGACAACTTCTCTGAGGAGGAGCTTAATCAGATTAAGGATCAGGTATGGAGTCAGTACGTCAATGAGCAGATCATCAGCAGCGAGTGCAAGAAACTCGGTCTCACCGTTACCGACGAGGAACTCCAGAACATCATGAAGGAGGGTTCTAACCCAATGTTGATGCAGTCTCCATTCGTAAACCAGCAGACTGGTCGTTTCGACGTTACCATGCTCACCAAGTTCTTGGACGACTACAAGAAGGCAGGTTCTAACCCACAGCTCGCAGAGCAGTATCAGACTATCTACAAGTACTGGCAGTTTATCGAGAAGAACCTCCGCACTCAGACTCTCGCTCAGAAGTATCAGTCTCTGCTTAGCAACTGTCTGATCTCTAACCCAATCTCAGCCAAGATGGCTTTCGAGGGTCAGAACACAGAGAGCGACATCCAGCTGGCTTCTATCGCTTACTCTTCAATCAACGACAACGATGTTAAGGTTGACGATAAGGATCTCAAGGCTAAGTATGATGAGCACAAGGAGATGTTCAAGCAGGACGTAGAGAGCCGCGACATCAAGTATGTTGACTTCCAGGTTGTAGCTTCGGCTGCCGACCGCAAGGCTCTGATGGCTACAATGACCGATGCTGCCCAGAAGTTGCAGAGTGGTGCTAATCCCGCTGAGGTTGTTCGCAAGGCTCAGTCGCAGTTCGCTTACACAGGTTTCGCAGCTACCAAGCGCGCTTATCCTTCAGATATCGCAGCTAAACTCGACTCAATGGCTGTAGGTCAGACCTCTGCTGTATTCGAGACAGCTTTCGACAATACTCTCAATGTAGTTAAGCTCATCGCTAAGTCACAGCAGCCTGACTCTATCGAGTATCGCCAGATTCAGGTTGGTGGTGCTACTGCAGAGGCTGCTAAGAAGACTGCCGATAGCATCTACACCGCTCTTAAGGCTGGTGCCGACTTCGAGACTCTCGCTCAGAAGTATGGTCAGACTGGTGCTAAGCAGTGGCTCACATCTGCTATGTACGAGAGCAGCAACAGCATTGACGAAGAGTCAAAGAACTACCTCAATTCTATCAATAGCCTCGCTGTAAACGATGTTAAGAACCTCGAGTTTACTCAGGGCAACATCATCCTGCAGGTAACTGCTCGTAAGGCTATGGTTGACAAGTACGAGGCAGCTGTAGTTAAGCACACTATCGATTTCTCTAAGACTACATATTCTGACGCTTACAATAAGTTCAGCCAGTTTGTTAGCGAGAACAAGACTATCGAGGATATTGAGAAGAATGCTCCTAAGTTCGGATTCAAGGTTACACCACGTCAGGACCTCTTCAACTATGAGCACAACGTTGCAGGTCTGCGTGCCACACGCGAGGCTATGAAGTGGATCTTCGATGCTAAAGCTGGTGAGGTTAGTCCTCTGTACGAGTGCGGTAACAACGACCACCTGCTGGTTGTTGCACTTACTAAGGTTAACCCTGTTGGCTACCGTGATATGAATGGTGTTAAGGAAGTGCTGAAGTCAGAGGTGCTCCGCGACAAGAAGTTTGAGCAGATTAAGGCTAAGCTTGCCGGTGTTAAGGACATCGCAGGTGCTCAGGCTAAAGGTGCTAAGGTCGACTCTGTAAATCAGATCACCTTCACTGCTCCTGTATTTGTACAGGCCACTGGTGCTTCTGAGCCCGCTCTTGCTGGTGCTGTAGCTGCTGTTAAGGCTGGTGGGTTCAGCAAGGCTGTTGTTAAGGGTAATGGTGGTGCATACCTCTTCAAGGTGCTGAAGAAGAACAATCGCGAGGGTGCTAAGTTTGATGCCGCTCAGACCGAGCGTCAGCTTCAGATGCAGGCCACTCAGGCTGCTCGTATGTTCATGCAGGAGCTCTATCAGAAGGCTGGTGTAGTTGACAATCGCTACCTGTTCTTCTAAGAGATATATCATCCAATAAATAATAAAGGTGCTTTTCTTCTTGAAAGGCACCTTTAATATTTTTAGTAGATAACGCTGTTTTAATAATCCTTGTCTGTAAACACCACATCCAGTAGAACCTTGTTCGGATCCTTGTCTGAGCGATAGGTGTATGCAAATCGATACTTGGCGTCTTTATATACTTTTACTGCAGTTGCGTTTTTAAGACCCTCTTTCAGGGTGTTTACTGCCTCTGTCTCGTTCAGAGGATTTTTGTCGGCATCACCAGTCAGTCTATAATAATAATGTATAGTGTGAGTGGCGCGCTCGAAGGTAAGCGAATCGATGATAGTGTTGCTTTCGATAGCTACAGGACACTGCTTGCGAGTGTACTCTTTTGCATCGCGCTCGCAACGATCCTCTAACGACTCCTGACAAGCTGTAAAAAACATGGCGATTACGGCCAATAACCAATACTTTTTCATAATGAATGCTATTTTTTGGCTGCAAAGTTACTCAGAAATATTAAATTTCATTGTGGAAACTCCAAAAAAAAGCAAAATTATGCGTAATTAGCAACTTTTTTTGTACTTTTGCACTCTAAAGCGTAGATGTATCAATGAATAATATAAGAAATTTCTGCATTATTGCCCATATCGATCATGGCAAGTCAACACTGGCAGACCGTCTGTTGGAGTTTACTAAGACTATACAGGTGACCGAGGGACAGATGCTCGATGATATGGACTTGGAGCGTGAACGTGGTATTACCATCAAGAGTCACGCTATCCAGATGGAGTATACTTATCAAGACGAGAAGTATATCCTTAATCTGATCGACACTCCGGGACACGTTGACTTCTCTTACGAGGTAAGCCGTTCGATTGCTGCCTGCGAGGGTGCTCTGCTGGTGGTTGATGCCACACAGGGTGTTCAGGCTCAGACTATTTCTAATCTCTATATGGCTATCGACCATAATCTGGAGATTATCCCCGTGATTAACAAGATTGACATGCCTAGCGCGATGCCTGATGAGGTTGAGGACGAAATCATTGACCTTATCGGATGCGACCGTTCCGACATTATCCGTGCATCGGGTAAGACTGGCGAGGGCGTAGAAGAGATACTTAATGCTGTGGTCGAGAAGATTCCACATCCAGTGGGTGATGAGAAAGCTCCGCTGCAGGCGCTGATTTTTGACTCAGTGTTCAACTCGTTCCGCGGTATCATTGCATACTTCAAGATTGTGAACGGTTGCATCAAGTCGGGCGACCACGTTAAGTTCTTTAATACAGGCATGGAGTATGATGCCGACGAGATCGGAGTATTGAAGATGGATATGATACCCCGCAAGGAACTCAAGACGGGTGACGTGGGATATATCATAAGCGGTATCAAGAACTCTAAGGAGGTTAAGGTGGGTGATACTATCACGCATGTAGCTTATCCTTGCGACAAGGCCATCGAAGGCTTCCAGGAGGTTAAGCCTATGGTGTTTGCCGGTGTATATCCGATAGATCCTACCGACTATGAGAATTTGCGTGCATCGCTCGAAAAGCTTCAGCTCAACGATGCTTCGCTCACGTTTATGCCTGAGAGTTCGGTAGCTCTGGGATTCGGATTCCGTTGCGGATTCCTTGGACTGCTGCACATGGAGATTATTCAGGAGCGACTGGACCGCGAGTTTGATATGGACGTCATCACCACCGTGCCAAACGTTAGCTATATGTGCTACACCAAGCAGGGTGAGGTTAAGGAGGTGCACAATCCTTCAGGACTGCCCGATCAGACTATGATTGATCATATCGAAGAGCCATATATCCGTGCTTCGATCATCACCGCAGCCGACTTTATCGGTCCGATAATGACGCTGTGTCTTGACAAGCGTGGCGAGCTGCTCGATCAGCAGTACGTCAGCGGTAACCGCATAGAGTTGCACTTTATGCTACCGCTGGGCGAGATTGTGATCGACTTCTACGACAAGCTTAAGTCGGTATCCAAGGGATATGCTTCGTTCGACTATCATATTGATGGATTCCGTCCGTCCAAGTTGGCCAAGCTAGATATCCTGTTGAATGGTGAACCTGTCGATGCGCTGAGCACACTAACACATCAGGACAACGCCGTTACATTCGGTCGCCGTATGTGCGAGAAGCTTAAGGAACTCATACCGCGTCAGCAGTTTGATATTGCTATCCAGGCAGCCATTGGTGCAAAGATTATCGCTCGCGAGACTGTTAAGCAGGTGCGCAAGGATGTTACCGCCAAGTGTTATGGTGGCGATGTGAGCCGTAAGCGTAAACTGCTGGAGAAGCAGAAGAGAGGTAAGAAACGTATGAAACAGATAGGTAATGTAGAGGTGCCACAGAAGGCTTTCCTCGCTGTATTGAAATTGGACTAAAAACAAACAATAATCTATGGCAAATGTAAGTTTGACAACACGCGACGTGGCCCGCGAACTGGCACGCAGATACAGTACAATGACCCATGAAGAGCTAGACCTGCTGGAGAGCATTCTGGTGCCAATGAAGTTTGCTAAGAACGAACTGGTACTGAAGGAAGGCGAGGTTTGTTCTAATATCTACTGGGTGGTACGCGGGCTGGTGCGTCAGTATTACTTTAAAAACGACAAGGAGTTGACCGAGTACATGGCCACTGAGAACAACATTGTTATGTGTATTGAGAGTTTGTTCCGCGGACAGCCGTCACAACTCCAAATCAAGGCACTTGAGCCAACCATTCTTATTGCTATGCCAAAGGCCGACCTTGAGGCAGTGGCAATGAAGAGTGTAAATATCCAGATCTTGTATCGTAAGATATTGGAGGAGAGTCTTATCCTGAGTCAGCATCACGCTGATATGCTACGCTTCGAGAGTGCTCAGGACCGTTACCAGAAGTTGGTTAAGAATCAGCCACAGCTGGTACTGCGTGCTCCGCTGGTTTACATCGCCAGCTACCTGCAGATGACACCAGAAACGCTGTCTCGTGTAAGAACAGCGGCCCTGATGGAGAAATAATAAAAACACTTATTAGTTCTTCTTCAGATAAAGTGAGTTGTCGATACAGTTCGGTAACTCACTTTCGTAATGTGTCACGTAGATAAGTGTGCGGTCGGGATTCTCGAACATATAGCGATCTATTACCGCCTTTACCAGATTGCGATTGCAGAGGTCGAGACCGTGCAGAGGCTCGTCCAGAATTAGCAAGTCAGGACTCTTAACGAATGCTCGTGCCAACAGCACCAGTCGCTGTTCGCCGCTCGACATCTCGAGGAACTTACGATCGGCTAGATGCTTTATGCCAAACAGATTCATCCACTCTATGCAGAGATCCTTCTCCTGCTGTGTGGGTTTATAGTATAGCCCCACGGTGTCTTTTAGTCCGCTGGCTACTATCTGTATGGCGGGTATGTTCTGTTTGTAGCTGCGATGCATCTCGGGCGAAACGTAACCGATATGCTTCTTGATATCCCAGATGCTCTCACCGCTGCCGCGTTTGTGGCCGAACAGCGATATGTCGCAGGCGTAGCTCTGTGGATTGTCTGCACATACCAGCGAGAGTAGGGTAGACTTACCTGCACCGTTCTGCCCTGATAGCGACCAGTGCTCGCCCTTCAGTACCACCCAGTTCAGATTCTTGAGTATGGTGCGCTCGCCATATCGGATGGTTACGTTGTTAAACTTGATAACCTCTTGTGGAAGTGGGGGCATCGTTTCTTCGGTTTGTGTCACCTGCATGGCATACGGACATCGCTCGATGGGGAATTCTGTCTTAACCTTGATATCCGATACGAATCGCAGGTCGGCCATTCTGATTACTCGTGTGATAAACCCGGGTATCTCGTCCATCTTGGATAGTACCAGTATGATCTGCATATCCTTTTCTTTCGACAGCATGTCGAGCAACTCTTTTACCTGGTCGCGGGTCTCGGCATCCAGACCGATAAACGGGTTCTCAATGATGAGCACCTTAGGTTTGGTAAACAGGTTGGCTGTAAGCTTATATTTGCGCAGTTCACCGCTGCTTAGCAGTATGATATACTTGTCAAGAAGTTCGTCGAGATGGAAGAGCTCGTACAGATGTTTTTGTAATTTTCTGCGCTCAGGAGTATCTTCGCCCGACAGCAGAAATGCCTCTTCCAGCTTGCTGCCTACGGTAGGCGTTTCTTCGTCTATCTCCATCTGATTCCATCGCTGCTGCAGGAAGTAAGTACGGTCGTTGTCACCTCCGTATGTATCGCGAAACATGATGTGTTTCAGGTTGTTATACGGTTCGGTGAAAGAATAAGTTATCTGGTCTGGATTGACTGGATGGCGCCCTGTAATCATATCTACCAGCATGCTCTTGCCACCACCGTTTCTGCCAACGATAGCCAAGTGCTCTCCCTCGTCCAGGTAGAAGTTTACAGGTTCGGCCAGATTCCATTCTGGCTTGCGCGCTCTCGCGTTTTTAAGTTCTATAGTTTTCATTTTCTCTTTGAAACTTTATCTTGATTCTTGTTTATAAAATCTTTCCATCCGCGATACTTCACATCGCTCTCAGGGCGTCCCATCTGCAGGTAGTGACAGTAGGCTGCTGCCAGAGCATCGGTGGCGTCCATATACTTACCCATCTCGTCGTTGGGTATCTTCAGCAGTCGCTGTAGCATGCCTGCTACTTGCTCTTTCGATGCCGAGCCATTGCCCGTCAGCGCCATCTTGATTTTCATGGGTGCATACTCGTGTATGGGCACTCCATGGTTTACAGCGGCGGCTATGGCAGTGCCCTGGGCACGACCCAGTTTCAGCATCGACTGTACGTTCTTGCCGAAGAACGGAGCCTCGATAGCCATCTCGTCGGGCAGAAATCCGTCGATGATGCCTGTGACACGCTCAAATATATGCCCCAGCTTCAGGTAGCCGTCGGGAAACTTTCGCAGGTCGATCACACCCATTGTCATCATGTGCGCCTTACCGTCCAGCACCTTCAGCAGTCCGTAGCCCATCAGGTTTGTTCCAGGGTCGATACCTAATATTATCTTCTCCTTGGGCTGTATCATACTTCGAATCGGATATATGTGCGGTCGTCAAACGAGTTGTTGCCCTCTACAAATGCCTTTGTGGCCTTGAATGTGCCTATGTTCAGCGGGTCGGTCTTTCGCTGATAGTCCAGCAGCTGCTCGGTCTCTTCGAGTGTGCCGGTAATCTTGGGATAACCATCGCTGGCAAACACTATCTGCCACGACTGGAAATCCAGCGGTATAACCCTTACCTTACTCTCAGCTACGGGGAAACCGTCCACTACCGCATACGTCACGTTCTGATTCTGCATCACCTCCAGCATGCTGGGTATCATCACCTCGCGTGCCGGGTCGTGTGGCTGTAGCAGTTCCTTCTGCGATACACCCTGCGCTAGCAGTTCGCGCACCTTGGCCACGCGCATTTCGGCCAGCTCCTGCTCGTATGGCTTTGGATTGTCGAAGTATTCGTTGCCTACAAGACAATGGCAGTCGCCCACCATCCATATCTCGCGGCGCAATCGACTGTAGATGATTACCGATGCACATAGGCGCTCTTCGGGGTGCTCCTTCATCCTCTTAACTGGGAATCGCCACAGGTAGTGGCGGCGCAGAGCCTGAGTAGCGCCCACGCAGAACTGGTGGCACGATGTGTTGGCCGGCATCTTGCGGATATACCTGCTGAGCAGCAACATGGCATAGCGCCCATTGCTTATGCCGGGGCAATGGTGACGCTTGGTCTTGGATGTGCTACCGTCGATGACTGCGATAAAATCATCTGTGACGACGATCCCGTCCTCGCTTTTCTTCGCGGGGTTTTTCGCTATGATGCTTTGCTCTATTATTTTCATTTTTGAAGTTTGGGTTATATGACTTTGGTTTATTTCCGCCTGATGAGCGCTGTGTCTCTGACGGACGATAACCGCCTTGCGATGGCGGCATACCGCTATACAGTTTTGCTATCAAGTCCGGGCGACCTATGCGGCGCAGCGACTGCTCTATGCCTCGGCGCTCCTCGGGTTTGTACCAGAAGAAGTACTGGCGCTGAGCCAGCTTCTCCTTAGGCGTCTTGGCGCTGAATATCGGTTCGAGCGTGTATGGGTCGTAGCCCGTGTACCACGTCTCGGTGGCGTTGGTCATCGGTGTTGGCGTAAAGTCCTGCACCTGCTCCAGATGGAAATCCAGATTCTTGGTGATTACCGCCAACTCGGCCATATCCTCCTCCTGGCATCCTGGGTGACTGGATATAAAGTAGGGGATAATCTGCTGGCGCAGTCCCTCCTCGCGGTTTATGCGGTCGAAGATACGCTTAAAGTCATAGAACTGCGAGAACGATGGCTTGCGCATCAGGTATAACACTCTGTCGCTGGTATGCTCGGGTGCCACCTTCAGTCGGCCCGACACGTGGTGGCATATCAGTTCGCGTGTGTACTCCATCGCGGCCTTGTTGCTTGCCTCGTCCTTGCTGCGATGCAGCAGCAGGTCGTAGCGCACACCACTGCCGATATAGCTGTGCTTGATGCCTGGCACAGCATCTACCGAACGATAGATGTCCAGCAGCTTAGAGTGGTCTGTGTTCAGGTTCGGACATATCTGCGGATGCACGCACGATGGCCGGCGACATTTCTCGCAGGCGTTCTTATTCTTGCCGCTCATGCCGTACATATTGGCCGACGGACCGCCCAGGTCGCTCAGATTACCCTTAAAGTCGGGCATCTCTATCACCTGCTTCACCTCGCGCAGTATGCTCTCCTTAGATCGGCACGATATGAACTTGCCCTGATGGGCTGATATGGTGCAGAATGCGCAACCGCCGAAGCATCCGCGATGGATGTTGACCGAGAACTTAATCATGTCGTAAGCCGGTATGCGTTTGCCTTTGTACTTGGGGTGCGGCTGGCGTGTATATGGCAGGTCGAATGATGCGTCGAGCTCCTCGGTAGTCATTGGCGGGTAGGGAGGATTTATAACTACATAAGTAGTTAAATTACGATTTGAGAATTTAGAATTTAGAGAAGCATCCCTCTTAATTCTAAAATCTAAAACCTCACCTGTTAATTCAACCTGTTGAATTAACCTTTGGGCGTGCATCATGTTCGACTGCTCTTCTACATTGCGAAAGTTCTCTGCCTGTGCACGCTTGTTCTTCATGCACTCCTCGTGCGAGTGCAGCACTATGTCGTGTTCGCTTATACCTCCGGGTATATCCTCCTTCCTGGCCAAAAATACCGTCTGCGGCAGGTCGCTAAGATAGTTGAGAATTATGAATTGAGGACTTAGAGATGGGTCATCCCTCTTAATTCTAAAATCTAAATTCTCAATTGAATCCAGTCGGCGGGCCAGTTCGATGGTGGTTTTCTCGCCCATACCGTAAGTTATCATGTCGGCAGGCGAGTAGCACAGCAGGCACTTTTTCAGGCTGTCGCTCCAGTAGTCGTAGTGAGTCACTCGGCGCAGCGATGCCTCGATGCCGCCAAGCACTACCGGCACATCGGGATAAAGCTCCTTTAGTATCTTGGCATATACTATGGTAGGAAACTCAGGGCGCATGTCGTGACGTCCGTCGGGACTGTACGCATCCTCCGAGCGCAGTCGGCGTGCGGCTGTGTACTTGTTTACCATCGAGTCCATGCAGCCCGGTGCGATACCGAAGAACAGGCGTGGACGGCCCAGCTTCATAAAGTCGCGATAGTCGCCATGCCAGTCGGGCTGTGGCACTATGGCCACACGGAAACCAGCAGCCTCCAGCGTACGGCCGATGACTGCTGCACCAAACGAAGGGTGATCTACATAAGCATCACCCGAGAATAGGATTACATCTACGTAGTCCCATCCCCGGAGTTCAAGCTCCTTCTTTGTTGTTGGTAGAAAATCTGTTAACCTATACTCTCTCAATTCTAAATTATTAATTCTTAATAGGCAGGATCAGTTAAACGGTGTGCCCTGCACGGCTCTTATGGTCATGCCCAGACCGTCGTTGCCTCTATCCTTCCAGTTGATATACAATAATACCAGCTGCTGTAGTCCGAATGCCTTCATGTTCTGATGATAGATCACGTCTAGGCACAGGTCAAGCAGGTTCTTGTCCTTACCTGCGTCGCCCTCCAGCAAGCTGCGAATGTTAAACTTAAGTTTGTCAAGCACCTGCTCGTCGACATAGCCATTGCTGTCGATCAGGTCGCGGAAGAGTTGGTAATGCTCAATTGTCATAAGGTGCTCTTCGCTAACCTCGATGCTACGTGTCCCGGATGAATTAGATTGAATTTTCATAATGTTTATTGTTGTTAGTGTTGTTGTTATTGTGATTGTAATAAGAATTGCAAAAGACCGCGCATGATAGAGTTGCGCTTGGGTTCGTCCTTGATACACTCCAGGGGGAATCCCATTGTTATGGCTTTATAGTCAGTGCCGCCATAGGCCACGCAGGCGCTATAGTCGTCGACATATTTCATGGCAGAGAATGCGGGGTACACAGGCTCCAGTATCTCCGGATGATGAGCGGCATAGTGGCGCTCGTTCAGGTGGCGATGGAATGTAAACTCCATGCCCAGTCCGCGTATAGAGTCGCGCAGCAGACTGTCCTGGTCGCGTCCTTCGTATTTTATCTTCAGGATGTCGGCCAGATAGCGTCGCTCGGCAGGCGCCTGCATGTCGGTGCCCAGATAGGCTCCGCTTACCAGTAGCGCACCGCCCTTCTTGGCAAACAGTCGGATGTGCTCGCGCATTATCGGTGTCATCACCTGATAGGGCACCAGCGAGTAGCCGTCCTTGCGATTCAGACCCAGAATTAAGTCCATCATCTCGTAGTGCTGCGGCTGCACGTCGTTGTACTCCAGTGCCTCGCTCGAACAGCTCACCACGCGATACTTGCGTGCTGTGGCGATGGCCTGCGTGTGGGTGCGAATGTAGTCGAAGTCGTTGCCGGCCACAAACTGTCCCATCAGCGAGTCGTTGGTATAGCCCAGTCCGTCGCGTCGCTCACTGCCCATCTTGCTCTTTTCCCAACCTATCTGATATCCCAGCCATCCTGCTGTGCGACCATACGATACACCAGCATCTTCCTCGATGTCGAAACCCTGACGTACAGAATTGTCTATCACCTTTGGCGATGCCAGACGATGGAATCCGTTTACCACCAGCACCGTCTTCTGTGCCTCGGGCACATCAAACACCGATACTACCTCGCTTGGGAAACTCTCGCCGCCCTCGTTTACGGCAGTCACGCGGAATGAGTACACCTTGTCGCTCTCTACGGGGACGGTTATCGACGTCTCGGTGCCACCTTTAATATATGTACCGTTGTCGAATCCGCTCCTGCCGGTAGCTGTGTATAGCACGTAGCCAGTGGGCTTGGCGGTCTGTTCGTATTCGTCGTACACGGGGCGCCAACTTATCTTGGCCTCGCCCCTGCCTGTCAGTTCGGCGCTCAGTCGGCATGGTGCCAGCGGCTGTACCACATATTTCTTGTGGTGCATGTCGCAGATGTAGCGCAGCAGCACCTTGTAGATGCTGCGAGCCAGGTCGAAACGGAAGTTAGGATCCTGCCCCAAACGCATGTCGGCAAAGTTCTGGTGCGACATCGTTTCGATTATGGCACTAGGCACCATCGGGCATCGTGTCTCCGAGTAGTTCCGGTCGTACAGTTCGCGCATGGGCCAGTTGCCGTATTTGCGTGTGATGTCGGCTGGGATAGTGTAGAGCAGTTCGTCGGCTAGGTCACGCGACACCAGTCGTGTCAGTCCCGAGTTCAGTATCGAGTCGTTCATCGTAGTGGTACACACGGTCAGCGTGCCTGTATGGCTCTTGCCGTCCCTGGAATATCCAGCATCCGAGTGTATGGCCAGCGACAGCTCGATGGGCACGTTCAGACCAGTGGTGTCGGGTACGAATACCGAACCGCCTGCCAGATGGTTCACCATATAGCTGCGCACGTTGATATCGTCGCCATAGTCGTCTTCTCCTTCCTTGGTGCTATACACCTCGTAGGGCATTCCGGCCCACTGGGCGTAGTAGCGTGCTGCCTCCAGGCATCGTGGCAGTCCGCTTATGCCGCGTCCGCGGTCGATGTTACCCATACCACCGCCGAAACGTACTGCATCGGCTGTCACCACACCGTGGTGATTGCGGCTCAGGTTTGACAGCGTCACACAGTTGCGACGGCTCTGTCCCTCGTCAAAGTAGAAGTTGCCCAGATACACCCAAGTCTTTTCGCCCATCTGCTGGTTTACACGTATCTCGGTGGGCATGCCCTGATGCCACACTGTGTAGTGTGCATCGTCGATGCTCTTGTCGGTGGTGTGGTAGCTCACGTACACGGCATAGTTGCCGCTCTCGGTGATGGCGGGCATCCATACTATCTCGCTCTGACTGTTCTGCTTGTTGGTGGTAGCAGCCATGCGGGCTGTACCCTCGTCGAACGGGTTCTCCAGATCCTGATAAGTGCCCTGATGACTGGCAAATCCGCATGACGCTGTGTTCTGCCATTCGTTGTGTCCGTTGGTCTCGCTGTATCCTGATTCTGGCGTATCGTTGTCTACTATAAACTCATTGCGCTGCCAGTCGCGTTCGCGCGGTGTAAACACCACAGCCCCTGCGTTCTGCAACATGGGTATCAGGTAGGGATTGACGATGGTGGGTGTAAACAGGTCTTCGCGAGTGCCGAATAGCGGTGGTCGCTGCCACTTCCATGTGCTGTCCTTAACGTTGAAGTATCGTCCATGACTGGCCCACAGGGCTATATGGCGGTTCTGCAGTCCCTCGGTTATCTCGTAGGGGCGCGATGCATTGCTCACCCATGGACGTCCGTGATAATCCTTGCTGCCCCAAGTGCGGGCCTTGTCCTTATGCTCTCTCAGTCGGTTGGGTACCAGTTGGCGCAGGTCCCATCCGTTGGTCGTGATAGTCAGGTCGTACGTCTGCATCGAGTCGGGCAGCATATCGCCTATCTCCTGATATATGGTCTCGGCCATATCGTCATCAAACAGCAGTTCGCTCAGACGCGTGCTGGCGCTGATGTCGACCGTATGCAACGTATCATTGACCACCAGAGTCTTCAAGTGGTAAATGGCGCCTGTGCGCTGCTCGTCCGATCTGTAGTTGACGAAATATCTGTCTATCTTTTCCTTTAGAGCTTTATAGGGGTCTGGCGGTGTTTTTACCTTCACTTTCCGCGCCGCATCGGTAGGCATTGCAGATAGCAGGGTGCACATGGCCAGGGATATTATCACGTTACGCTTCATTAGTCTATATCTCCTGTCGTGAAGTTCTCAGGTTTTCGGCCCTTGAAGTTCTTGAAATACAGTTTTATCTCCCTCATGTCGGCCTCCAGGTCGCCAGTCGGGATGATGGTACGTGTACATTGTATCAGCTTTCGCTCGTAGTCCACACCATATAATAATATAGGTATATCCGCCTTGAGTGCGATAAAGTAGAATCCTTTTTTCCACTCTTCCACACGCTTGCGTGTACCCTCGGGGGTGATGCAGAGTTTAAACTTGTCTACGCTCTTGGCTGTCTCGGCCATCGCATCTGTCATGCTGGTTCTCTTCTGTCGGAACACCGGTATGCCTCCCATACTCTTAAAGATGGGGCCGAGGGGCCAAAAGAACCACTCCTTTTTCATCAGGAAGTTTATCCTCATTCCCTCGGCGCGGCTGTACAGCTGTCCTAGCGCAAAATCCCAGTTACTGGTATGCGGGGCAAGACAGATGATAAACTTGTCGGGGTGGGGCTGTGTCACATCCTTAGTCCACCCCAGTCGTTTATATAGCAGCCAATTGCAAAGTTTTCCTAGCATCGGGCATTAAGCGCTAAGTTGGTCTGCAAGTTCTTGTGCACGCGAAATAAACTTCTCGCGCAGATCCTTATAGTATTCCTGCTTTGTCATGCCTGGCTCGGGGTGCGAAATGCGGCTCACGTAGTCCTCACGCATCTTGAGAATCGACTCGATGAGGGCCTCGTCGTTTTCCTGGTTTCTGTTACTTCCATACAGTGATAGAGCTACTGCGTTAGCAAAGAGCTGATCACAAATAGTGTTAATTGATTTCTTCAGTGTTCTTTTGTTCATCATAATTTTAATTATCCCTTCCTTTTAGGGTGTTTTGTTATATTCAGTAAGCAAAGTTAGAAAAAAAATCTGATATTGCAAGTGTTTCATCCAAAAAAAATATTAAAATCATGAAAATCGCGTGATTTCTTTCGTATTTCTTACAAAAAATGCCTAATTTTGCGGCTCAGAAAACATTTAGTTCTATTTTTAATAATAATAAAGGTATATGGAAAAAAGTGCATTGCAGTTGGCGAGAGCCGCTTATCAGCCTAAGTTGCCTAAGGCGCTTCAGGGTGCAGTAAAAGTTAAGGAGGGTGCAGCCACTCAGAGTGTTGGCGACCAGGAGGAGATCAAGAAGCTCTTCCCTAACACCTACGGTATGCCTATCGTAGAGTTTGAGCCAGCTACCGAGGCTAACAATACTAAGATGAACGTAGGTATCATCCTGTCAGGTGGTCAGGCTCCTGGCGGTCACAATGTTATCACAGGTCTGTTCGATCAGATCAAGAAGCTCAACCCCGAGAACCGTCTGTTCGGTTTCATCCTGGGTCCTGGCGGTCTGGTAGACCACAACTATATGGAGCTCACCAAGGAGATCATCGACGAGTATCGCAACACTGGTGGTTTCGATATGATCGGTTCTGGCCGTACCAAGCTCGAGAAGGTAGACCAGTTTGAGAAGGGTCTGGAGATTATTCGCGAGCTCGACATCAAGGCTATCGTTATCATCGGTGGCGACGACTCTAACACCAACGCCTGCGTGCTGGCCGAGTACTACGCTGCCAAGAAGTATGGTGTACAGGTTATCGGATGTCCTAAGACTATCGACGGCGACCTGAAGAACGACCAGATTGAGACCTCGTTCGGTTTCGATACCGCTTGTAAGACATACTCTGAGCTTATCGGTAACATCGAGCGCGACTGTAACTCTGCCCGCAAGTACTGGCACTTCATCAAGGTGATGGGTCGCTCAGCTTCGCACATCGCTCTGGAGTGCGCTCTGCAGACTCAGCCTAACATCTGTCTGATTTCTGAGGAAATCGAGCAGAAGGGTATGAGCCTCGATGATATTGTAACTTACATCGCCAACGCCGTTTGTCAGCGTGCTGCTGATGGTAACAACTTCGGTACTGTTATCATCCCTGAGGGTGTAATCGAGTTTATCCCTGCCATTAAGAAGCTTATCGCTCAGCTCAACGACGTACTGGCTATGCCAGAGGCTAAGGAGCTGGATCGCACTGAGACTATCGACTTTGCTAAGGCTCACCTCACCGACGAGAATCTGGCTGTATTCAACAGTCTGCCTACAGGTGTTGCCCGTCAGCTGGCTCTCGACCGCGACCCACACGGAAACGTACAGGTATCACTGATCGAGACCGAGAAGCTGCTGAGCACTATGGTAGCCCAGAAGCTGGAGAAGATGAAGAAGGAGGGCAAGTACAGTGGCAAGTTCGGCTCTCAGCACCACTTCTTCGGTTACGAGGGTCGTTGCGCTGCTCCATCTAACTTTGATGCCGACTACTGCTACGCCCTGGGTACCAGCGCTGCCCAGCTGATAGCTAACGGCAAGACTGGCTACATGGCTATCGTAAAGAACACTACAGCTCCTGCTGAGCAGTGGATTGCCGGTGGTGTGCCCATCACTATGATGATGAACATGGAGAAGCGTGCCGGCGAGATGAAGCCTGTTATCCGTAAGGCTCTGGTTGAGCTCGACGGTGCTCCATTCAAGGAGTTTGCTGCTAATCGCGACGAGT
Organism: uncultured Prevotella sp.; assembly: GCA_900322175.1. GTDB lineage: Bacteria > Bacteroidota > Bacteroidia > Bacteroidales > Bacteroidaceae > Prevotella. The sequence continues at coordinate 9,817 of ONYZ01000013.1, read as the reverse complement.
GGGCTCGCAAGACTGCCTACGTTTACCCCGGCCCAATCCAGTACTGGGGCCCAACCGAGGTTTGCGACCAGCCAACTAGAACACTTGCCTTGGAACAAGCCAAGTGATTAATTTAGAATTAAGAATTTAGAATTGAGAGAGAGCTTCGCTCTAGTTGCGGAACTCTCTCTAAAAAGATATGAAGTATAACATTTTGCATGATAAGACTCTAGATTTTGCTGCAAGAATTGTTGAATTACATAAATATGTGATTAGAACTCAGAAAGAATATGATTTACCTAGACAGATACTTAGAAGTGGTACTAGTATAGGTGCAAATTGTATGGAGAGTAGAAGCGCACAAAGCACTGCAGATTTTGTTAGTAAACTGAGTATAGCTTTAAAAGAATCTGATGAAACTTCATATTGGTTAAACTTGTTTCTGAAGGTTAATTATATTACTAAAGAACAGTTTGATTCTATAAATTCTGATTTACAAGAGATTATAAAGATTCTTGTGACAATAATAAAAAAGTCCAAGGAAAACTCTCTAAATTCTAAAATCTAAATTCTAAATTGAATAAGCGACGTGTTGTTCGCCGAAAAGGTATCGGCGCCACTCATACATATCACGGCCCCGGGCGTAAAAAGCGTCCCGGAGTCGTGGTTCGTTTATTGCGAAGACTGCCCAGCTGGTCGTATTGGTTGGGTGGGGCAGGTATCGTCGCTTTATATCTCTACTTCTTCTATTACTTCTTTGTAGGTCCGTTCGGATTCCGCTGGCGTGCGCTGTATGGCGACGTGAACTATCCCGATGGCTACGAGATACATGGTATCGACATATCACACCATCAAGGACGTATCGACTGGGACGAACTCAAGGACAACGGTCTTATCGACCATTGCCCCATACGCTTTGTGATGATCAAGGCCACCGAGGGAGCCACACAGACCGACCGCAACTTTCGCGACAACTTCTATCAGGCCCGCGAGAATGGGTTTACGCGTGGTGCCTATCACTTCTATAGCGTTCACAGTCCCGCCGACCAGCAGGCTTATCACTTTATCAAGACCGTAGATCTGGAGAATGGCGACCTGCCGCCAGTGCTGGATGTGGAGCATAAACCCAAGAATCAGACCGACGATGAGTTTCAGCAGTCGGTGCTCAAGTGGCTTAACATCGTAGAGAGTCACTACCGCGTCAAGCCTATTATATATACCTATTTTAAGTTTAAGACGCGCTATCTGTCCGATCCTGTGTTCGACGAGTATCCATACTGGATAGCGCACTATTATGTTGACTCGCTAGAGTATAAGGGACCGTGGAAGTTCTGGCAGCACACCGACGTAGGCCGATTGCCGGGCATCAAGGGCAATGTAGACTTCGACATCTACAACGGCTCATTCTACGACCTGCGTCAGATGACCATCGGTTCGCAAGAGACCATCGGCGAAAAGGCCTACCGCGATTAAGCAGTAAAAAAATAAGGCCTGCCCCGTGAGTGCAAGCCTTATCTGCTGTCTGCTGATTACGCGCCTACGCAACTGGTAGCGCCAAGGGCTGTCAGTATCGCCGATGCTATCGAGGCGATGAGCTGAACTACGAATTTGATGGTTTCCTTCTTACTCATAGTCTACCTCCTTTCGCTCTTAGTCGGTGCTGATGCCGCCGCCTCCGGGATTGCTACCGCCGCCACCGGTGCCGCCAGATGCGGGCTGACCCGACTTGTACTCGGCCACGGCTGTGGCGATAGGCTTAAGCGTCTGCACCTTCTTCTGCTTGCCGTTCAGCGTCACCTCTACGGTGTCTACGATGTTGCGCAGCTCCAGTGCGCATGCATCCTTAAACTTAGGGCCGCACAGGTTGTCGAGCTTGGTGCTGTCGGGCAGGAATCGGATGTGGATAGCCTTCACGATGTCGCTAGGGTTCAGTCCGTCCATGGCTGCGATGTTAGGCACTGCGCCGTTCTCGGCCACCTCGGCTGTGGGGTAGAATATACCCAGACTGCCCAACTGCACTGGTATGCCTTGTGCCACCAACTCGGGCAGACACTCGGTAATCTGCAGCAGCACGCCCTCTACTACGGCTCGGCCGTGAGGACAACCGTGGTTGACCATGTGCTCGGCAAATCCGCGCAGGCTCAGTGTCTTCTGCTGGTCTACTTCAGGATAATACTTGCCGTAACCGGCGTTAGTCTTGTTCTTGTTCTGTCGGAGATTAATCCCCATTGCAATCTTCTCTGTTGCCATATTCTTAATGTGTTTTTCATGGTATTAGAGACTGTTCGACCAGCTACACCGGGTGGCCGAATCCCGCTTCTTGCAATCGTTCTGATTACAGGTGCAAAGTTACAAAATAATTTCCATATTACCAAATATTTACGCAATTATTTTAAAGAAAAACTTAAATTATTATAAGCCTTAAGAACCTCGCAAGGAAAGGGTCCCCTGCGAGGCGTTCTTGTCATCAAATGACTTTCCTACTATCTTACTTTTCTAGTCAATATTCTGCACGCGCTTACGATATTCGCCACGCTTGGTTCGTTCGATGGCTTTGTCGTGAAGCAGCCGGTTGATTGACTTGTTGGCCGAGCGATTATTGGCAAACCCGAACACCTGTGCAAACTGCTCTGTGGTGAATGGGTTGGGTAGCTTCTGGTAGCACTGCGCATAGCGTGTGGTACGGCGTCGGAACTGGGTGGCATCCTTGGTCTGCTCGTCGTAGTAGTTGCGTGCCAGTTCGTAGAAGTAGTGACGCTGGGTCTTGTACTGTATGTCTAGTACCAGGTCAAGTAGTGCCTTGTCTTGATCGTCGGGTTCGTAGGTACCCGTCTTTTCACGCTCGTCCCAATGGCGCATGTCAACCCAAGGGGCTGCTGCACATAGGCCGTTGACGGCACATCGCTTAAGGAGCATACGGTCTGCCTTGTCCTCGTTGAATGCTGCTATCTCCATTCGGTCGTTGGTCCAGTGCCAGCTGTGTTCTACCAGATTCCAGATGGGCAGCTCGCCTTGGCGCTTGTCCATGCGATAGCCCCACTGGCGTATCACCTCGTCTGCATCAAGCTTCTTCTGACTCTTGCGGCGCAGTGGTATCATCTCGAAGCCTTTGTCGGGCACTGGCAGTACGTAGAGGCGCAGAGGGTATCCGCTACCAAAGTTGCGCTCGTTTACTAATATCTTGAGTGCTGGCGGCGTACACGTACGAACCAGATTCCAATATACGTTAAATGGGCCGCTGATCGAGTCGTTGTTGGCGTACTGCTGCGAGTCGCGCTCGTTGCTCCAGGCCTTGATTTCCATCACCTGCTTGTCTATCCACGAACCGCCCTTCTGCATCTTGATGGAGTTCAGGGCTTCGGTGTCGGTGGTCAGCATGTGTTGCTGCATGCGCTCGCCGTCCACCTCTACCCATGCGTTTACCATATCGTTGATAAACACATTGTTGGATGTGCGGGCTCCGTGCTTGCGCACGATAACCTTAGGTTTAATGCCCTTATCCTTGTTTTGCCCCTTGGCCAGTGAGTTCTCCTTGTAGGTGTTGATGGCATCGTTAGCCAGCTTGTCGGATTGGTCCATAGGCTCTGTAAGCAGATTCTCGATACGCTCTAGCGGACCTTTACCAACAGCCGGGTCGCCTATACCAAGCACATTGTAGTTCAGTCGGCGACGCTTTTCGGGCTGGTCGTAGAAGTAGTACCAGCACAGAGTCATGTCGGTGCCCAAGAATGCTGCTGCGGCAAAGAGCAGGAACGGCCAAAGTTTCTGGGAATGGGGTTCGCAGATTTCGCGTACACATGGATACACATCAAACAGACCCTGAATCTTCTCAATCCACTCATTGAATGGCATATCGTCGTCGGCATCACACATCTTGGGTGTTATGTCTGTGTCGATACCAGCCTTCAGCAGCAAGTCTTTGAGCACCTTTGGACAGCGTGTAAGTATCTTCTTTCTGGATGCGCTGTTTATCAGGTCTTCGATCTCGCCAGGCTGGCGATTGCTCCAGGCTATCACCCAGTTTAGGCGCAGACTCATTGCAATAGCCTTCTCTGGGTTGTTGTCGGTGAGCCAGCAGAGCCAGTGCGATGTCTCTTCGGTGAATGTGGGATGCTTTTGACCCTCGGGCAGAGCATCGGGATAATACTCGTTGAGTGCCTTGATGATTGCCTCATCGCGCTGTGTTAACTCTACGGGTGCAACTAGTGCTTGGGTAGGGGCGGCAGGCTTGGTTTCGGATGTTGTCGTGGCAGTGTTGCTGCTCTTTCTAGCCTCGCTGCGACGGTGTTCATACTCTTGCCATTTGGGCTGAGTAGGTTCCGACTCGCCTCGGCGGTATGCTTCGCCGTATCGTTGCTCGTAGGCAGGATTATCGTAGCCGAAGAGTTCAGTCCAGTTGATATACTTCACATCGCAGGCCTTAGGCACAAAGTGAGCGTGGTCAGAATTCTTGCACTGGCCGTCGGCATAGTCCAGCACTCCAAGTTGCTCAGCCATCTGGTAGACGTTGTCCTGTAGGTTACCCCAGTCTTCGCGAGCCTTGAATACTACCTTAACTCCCTCGCCACTAGGGGTGATGAAAATCCATACTATGCCTAGGGTATTGAAGTCGTCGCGATTTAGCCACTCGTCGATGATGGCTTCGGGGTTAGGCACGTGGTCGGCATCAAGCACAGCCAGACCAGTCAGGTAGCCATTGGCCTGAACACGCCAAAGTCCTTTGCGGTTCCAGCGATCTTTGCTCTCGGTGAATTGCGCGGTGGGGATAACGGTAGGAAGCGCCGACTTCTGCTGACTGATGTAGAGCTTTACACGCTTCAGGTCTTCTGCAGGCACGCGTTTCTTGGAGCGCTTTTCGTCACGTTTCAGTTCCTGAGCCAGCCAGGCCTTGTATTCTTGGTTGTTCACTATATCGACAAGAAACTCGTTGAGTGCTTCTTTAGCCTCAGCCTCGGCCATTTTGCGCTTCAATAGGCGATAGTTGTCGATAAGAGCGCTTGTGGCTGTGCTCTCGGTCAGGTCTCTCAGTACCTGCTCTGTCAGCTCCTGTGTGGGCTGGTCGATGTTAGATTGATAAGTCATTTTCATTTGCTTAATCCTTTCTTTACTTTTGTGATGATACGTTTAAACTTCTCGTTTACAGGCAGTGTGCGTGCTATTATCTGCACTTGTCGCATTACTTCGCTCTGCCAGTTGCAGTTGTGCTGCAGGTCTATGCAGCCGTGATAGGTTAGGCGACATGCTTTGGAATCAAGAAATACCTCCATTCCGCCTTCGCTTATCACTCGCTGTTTCTGCTGCTGCGGCTTTTCTGTCTGTGGCTTAATACCAAGTCGGTCAAGCTGACTGAGGTATTCTGCATACGGATCGGCAGCATTTGCTGGACAACTTAGATGCACCACCTGCAGAGGTTTGGTCTCACTAGTGGTTTTGTAGGTTTTGCCACCCTTGCAAGTTCTAACGTTGAGCTGGGTTGGCTCTCCTGGTTCGCTAGGCTGGAAACAGAATTCCTTGCCCATAAAGATGCCCGTGCCCTTGATTCTGATTGGTTTGGGCTGTGATGTTGTTTCCTTATTCATATAATAAATATGTATAGGGTTTATAAATATAATGAACCACACGTAGCATGCGTTGGGTGGTGAGGTCTGCTCCCGAACAGGCTCAAATACAAAATTGCGCCCTGGAGCCTAACTCCGGAGTGCAAAATTATTGCGATTTTCCTGAATAATCAAATGTTTTACGAACTTCGTAAGTAACGATAAAATGTAGACTTAGATTGTTTTACAATTCTTTTTGCAACATGTTTTGGATTGCGTTAAACTATCTTTGGATTGTATAGTTTTAAACTTTGGAATGAATATACTCTTCTGATTCTAAAAAAATGATAAACTTTGGATTGGCAATTCAAGTATTAGAATAAAACAGTGGATGGACTCTCTGTGAATCCATCCAATTTTATTTCTGCTTTTTATTCTAAAATCTATTGTTTTTAATATTAAGCAGCTAATTCTTGTAGAGTTAAAACGTTTTCTAGTCGTTTTTCGAAATCTTTAGCAAGAGACTCACCGGTGGCTCCCAAGTCAATTAACTCTTTACGTCTTCCGCTAATAGTATTCCATCCTATTGGCTTAAATTTACCTTTTGTGCTATATTTAGGTTGAAAATAGTATTTGTACAATTGAGTCTCTATACTCTCATTTACACCGCACCATTTTAAGAACTCGACAAGTACTCTGCTTGAAAGGCTGCCTTTCTGTCCCTCCACATCTTTTATTTTATCAAAATTATCGATTACTTTTCTAACCAATAGTGCTTTCTTATGGTTCTTGCGCCAAAAGAATGCCTCCTGTTCGGTTAGTCCTTCGTTGCGAGCTTGCTTTACGGTTTTGATAATCAGATATTGAGTCATTATCTTCTTGTCGTAATTATGATAACCCGATTTCAGAAATTTCTCATTATCTTCTGAGCCGGCTTTCTCTCTGAGTTTTTCCATTTCATTTTCAGGTAGTTCCTGGGATGAAGTAATAAATGCTGTAGCTGCATTTACTGCTTCCAACATTTCATTGCAGCTTTCTTTGTAGATTTGCCGCAACTGTACTATATCATTACGTGTGGTGTCCTCCTGCTCAATCATCATATGGCATAATGCAAGGGTTGATGTGGCTGATGAGAACATCGTTTCGAGCGCGTTATACAAATCTTGAACTTCTTTCGGATATGAACTAAGTCCGAACACGTCGGCAGTATAATTTCCGTGACCCAATGGAGATCTTTCGAATACCGTCGGAACCTCAACTCCTTCGGGTAGCTGAGTCCTGTCAGTTGCTGATGTCTTATAGAACACGTCTTTCAAGCTAGCAATGGTGCTCTTTATCTTAGTGAACAATTCCTCTGTAGTGTTAAAGCACCTGTTGTTGGGTGTGGCAAATGAACGGATAAACGTTTCTGCGAATTTGGAAACAGCATTCGATTCTATGTTTATACGGTGCTGGTATATTCCCAATAGCTCTGTCATCTGCTTTATTTCATATAGTGTACGATGTTTATTCTTAATACCCTCAACAAACTTTTCTTCCAAAAGCTCGTTCATTGCATCGAGAACCATCTCAAGTCCCGATTTGTCATGTTCTACTACTGTTTTTAAAATCATAATGTCTAATTTATTAATTGTGTATGCTACAGTCAAATATCGTGCCATTATCTAATTATTTGTATATTTATGCCATATTGACACATTAAAAGTAGGAAAGTCACCAAGTCACTTGATGACAGGAAAGTTTTTAGGCATTTAGTTGTGGTAATTTATGGAATAACATAGGAATTACAATAATATTAATCCTATATAAGAATCTTATAATCATGGGAACATTGCTTCGCAGTTCCTGTCCACAAGTTACCTTCTTACTTGCTTACTTCACGCCATCAGGAACCCGAAAAACGCTCTAGTCGGAGTAGAATGCCAATCCGCTACGGGTAAATCGTCAATCTAGTCGGAGTAGGCTAGGACAGGTAGTGAAAATGATTTCTCAGCCTCTCTAGCGAGGCGTTGCTCGCGCAGGCGTCTGTAATCTCATCTGATGCAAAATTGGGACAAATATTGCAATAATGCAAGTTTTTCGACAACTTTTTCGCTTCTGTATACTGATTTATGATTTTTATTTGTACCTTTGCCATCGGTTCGGAGGAGAAATACCGGGCCAGTAAAGAAGCATTTGCTATTATTTCGCGTTAAGCCAATATGCCTAGGAAACAAATTGGGATAAGAAACGCTTTGAAGTAATAGGCTTTGTGGGGTGCAGGAATGTGCATCCCCATTCCTCATCGGTATAGCAATGTATTCGCGCCAACAGGCGTGGTGCATTCTTATTAGATGAGGATGGGGCCCAATTCCTAGGCATACCCCAGCTTAACGCATAAGAGGCATCGCGCTTTCTTTATGCGAACGGGCGATTGATAGTCAGATGCAATTTTGGACTAAAAACTATCAATTGTGTATGTCAAGTAAAACATTAACTGCCGCAGGTCGCAATAAGGAGGATGAATTCTATACTCAAATTTCTGACATAGAGAATGAACTTCGACACTACAAAGAGCATTTTGTGGGTAAGACGGTTTTATGTAATTGTGATGACCCAAGGGTAAGTAACTTCTTTAAGTTCTTTAGCCTAAATTTTGAAGTATTGGGATTAAAGCGACTGATAACCACCTGCTATAAGAATCAACAGCCGGATCTTTTTAGTGAATACGCCAGTGAACATGCTGTCTATCTAATTTACGATGGAAAGAAGAATGAAGGTTGTGACGTAAATGGCCCTGATATTGATATCAAACCACTCAAGGGAGATGGTGATTTCAGAAGTCCGGAGTGCGTCGAATTATTAAGGCAGGCTGACATTGTAGTGACCAATCCACCTTTCTCTTTGTTTCGTCAGTTTATTGAGCTAATGATGAAACACAAAAAGAAATTCCTTATTATAGGTAATCACGATGCGATGTCTTACAAAGAAGTATTTCCATTAGTGAAGAATAATGTCATTTGGTTAGGTACTAAGGCTGGTGATATGAAATTCCGCGTGCCTTCGTATTATCCGCCAAGGAAGTCAAGATATTGGGTAGATAAGGATGGACAAAAATGGAGGAGCCATGGTAATATCTGCTGGTATACGAATTTGGACTATCCAAAGCGTCATGAGGAAATGGCGCTTGGTAAGAAATTCTGGATGAACACTTATAAGGAGTTCGATAATTATAAGGCTATAGATGTTGATGCTGTCAAAGATATACCAGGTGACTACTTTGGTCCAATGGGCGTCCCCGTCACTTTCATGAGTAAGTATAACCCAGAGCAATTCGAAATATTAAATGCCAATGATTACAGGCGCACAGAGAATGTACCTATAAAGGCTCATGGACTTATAAAAGATAAAGATGGTAGTGTGGATGGAAAACCAAAATTTGTCAGAATATTAATCAGATTAAGAAAGGAATATTATGAAGCCAAGCATGAAGATTGAATTGCATTATATCCCTATTCGAGACTTGATAGAAGGATATAAGGATAGTCAGGACGAAGGTGTTGTTGCCTATGGTGGTCGGCTTGATGTACGCCCAAAGTATCAGCGTGAATTCGTCTATCCTGATGATAAACGGAATGCTGTTATTGAAACTGTTCTGAAAGGTTTTCCTTTGAATGTAATGTATTGGGTAAAGAAAGAGGATGGAAACTTTGAAATCCTCGATGGTCAACAACGTACAATCTCTATTTGCAGATTCGCCGCAGAAGGTATTGTTCCTTTTTCTATCAAACAATCTAATGGCGACCCACTATATTTCCATATGTTGAGTCCAAAACGGGCAAAAGAATTTTTGGATTACAAACTGATGGTCTATTTTTGCGAAGGCGATGACGATGATGAAAAATTGGAATGGTTCAGAATCGTTAATATTGCGGGTGAAAGACTTTCTGATCAAGAGTTACGTAATGCATTGTTTACTGGTGACTGGCTCACAAGTGCAAAGAAATATTTCAGTAGAAAGAATGAGGGCGCTCATGGTCTTGCTGCAGCATATGTAAACTGTAAAGTAGATAGACAAGAACTTCTTGAGTTGGCTTTGAAATGGATTAGCCAAGATAATATCAAACAATACATGGCAGACCATCATCTTGACCCAAACGCAGTGCCACTATGGAGTTATTTCCAAAAAGTTATTGCTTGGGTTAAACGAACATTTCCAATATACTAAAGAATCCGCTATTCTATCCCCTATATAGTTTCATCTATAAACACCCTTATAAGCCCTGTGAAAGTGATTTCGCTGGGCTTTTTGCGTCCATTCC
>ONYZ01000037.1 GCA_900322175.1 uncultured Prevotella sp. | reverse complement strand
TGCTTTTCTATACCACCAACAGGGCGTTGGCTGACATAGGAAAGGGACTGAATATTCAATATCTTAAACATGTCGCTTAATTTTGATTACATACTTAATTGTTAATATTATATTTAAAAAGACGTAATATGGGCTCAAAAATAAAACTGAATTCTGAATCCTGAATCCATTTCTTGTGTCATAGTTAGTGCTGTTGATGAGTCTATCGGCATAGCAAATAAATCTGGACGATGTATGGTCAGACCATCAAAGGTCGGCATGAAATTAACCTTTTTTATGGTATTGTTTGATGGTCTTTTTAGGAAAAATACGTACTTTTGCGGCCGATATATGCTTTTGACAAAATAATAAATATGAAAACAATTAAAACATGGATGAAGGCCGCCATCCTTTTCTGCGGTCTAACATTGGTAGCCTGTACTAACGATGATAACCCTGCGGTGCAGCCTGGCGATGATGTAGAGGAACAGTTGGCAAAGATGACACTGCGCGAAAAGGTGGGGCAGATGTTCTATGTCCGTTCAGAGGCGCTTGACACCACTATACACTGGACGTCGCATACCGAACTTATGCCGCTGGAGCTGCAGGAAGTGAACGATCGCATGAAGACGCTGTGCGAGGATTATCCCGTGGGCGGAGTGATACTGTATGCGTGGAATATCAAAGACGAGACACAATTGGCATCGTTTATAACACAGATAAAAGCGCTGAACGGCAGTCCGCTGCTGTGTATCGACGAAGAAGGTGGACGCGTCGCTCGTATAGCCAACAATCCCAACTTCGATGTGAAGAAGTACGAGTCGATGGAGGCTATCGGCAATACGGGCGACCCGACCAATGCATACGAGTGCGGTAATACTATCGGCACATATCTGAGCAACTACGGATTTGATATCGACTTTGCCCCCGTGGCTGATGTAAACACCAATCCGGATAATATTGTAATAGGCCCGCGTGCGTTTAGCGGCGATCCTGCTGTGGCTGCTCCGATGGTGACGAACTATCTGCAGGGACTGAAGGATGCTGGCATAGCGGGGTGCATAAAGCACTTCCCTGGTCATGGTGACACATCGGCCGACACGCACTATGGTTACGCACAAACAATGAAAACGTGGGCCGAAATGTTGCAGTGCGAGATGGTGACATTTCGTGCAGGTATAGAGTGGGGTTGCCAACTGATTATGACTGCCCACATAGCCGCACCCAACGTCACGGGAGCGGATGTACCGTCAACGATGTCGCCGGTAATACTGCAGGATAAGTTGCGTGGCGAGTTGGGCTATCAGAACATCATCGTGACCGATGCTATCAGTATGGGTGCCATCACCAATCAGTATAGTACGGCCGAAGCTGCTGTGGGTAGCATTCTGGCAGGTGCCGACATTGTGCTAGATCCAAGCAACTATGTAGTAGCCTTCGAAGCCGTAATGTCAGCTATAGCTAACGGCACTATCACCGAGGAACGCATAAACCAAAGCGTACGCCGCATACTGAAACTCAGAAAAACTGTGTCTACATATTAAATAATAGATTAAAATAGAAAAAAGTAAGCAAAATCTTAATTTTTATGGCATTTTATTTGGTAGTTTCGGGAAAATAGTGTACTTTTGCAGCCGAAATCAGTAAAATGATGGAAAAATGTAGAATTAAAAAAATGAAAATTATGTCAATGTTGAATAGTTGGTTTTACGGTTATTACTTTTACTTTGCAGAGAACTGTGAAGCGGGAAGTTGCGTATAATATTTCAACTTATGACACTAGGAATAAAAAACAATGTCCCGCTTCACAACACAGTGATAGCGGGACTTGCTTTTTAGAATTGAGTATTTAGATGTAAGAATTTAAAGAGATATGAAGAGAATAGCAATACAAGGACTGATAGGGTCGTTTCACGATATCGCGGCACACCTGTATTTCGAAGGCGAACAGATTCAGCTAATATGCTGCAGCACCTTCGAACAGGTGTTCGACGAGATGCTTAAAGATCCTACCGCTATTGGTATGCTCGCCATCGAGAATACCATTGCCGGAAGTTTGTTGCACAATTACGAGTTGCTTCGCGACAGCGGTACTACGGTGGTGGGCGAGCACAAGTTGCACATCACTCACTGCATCTGTTGCCTGCCCGATGACAACTGGGACACAATCACCGAGGTGCACTCGCATCCTGTGGCGCTGATGCAGTGCCGCAAATTCTTGGCTCAGCATCCGCAGCTGAAGAATGTAGAAGCTGAGGATACTGCTGGATCAGCCAAGATGATTGCCGAGGAAATGAAGCACGGATGCGCCGCCATCTGTCACGCAGAGGCTGCAAAACTGTACGGACTGAAGGTGCTTGAAGACCACATAGAGGACAATAAGCACAACTTTACCAGATTTCTTGTGGTATCAAACCCCAACAAGGCCGATATGCTGCGTCCCATCACTGAGGCCAACAAAAGTAGTATCGTGTTCTCTCTGCCTCACGAGCAGGGAAGTCTAGCACACGTATTGGCTATTCTGTCGTTCTATCACATTAATCTGACCAAGATACAGTCGCTACCCATCATCGGCCACGAGTGGGAATATCTGTTCTACGTAGACGTGATGTACGACGACCTGACACGCTATCGCCAAGCAGTAGACGCGATAATCCCACTGACCAAAGCGCTGAAGATTCTTGGTGAATACAAGGATGGAAAGCAGACGAATTAACATTAAACATTAAAGATTAAACATTGAAATGATAAAACCAGCAGATAGATTGAGTTTAGTACAGGAGTACTACTTCAGCCGTAAACTGAAGGAGGTGGCGGAGATGAACGCCGAGGGTATGGATATAATAAGTCTTGCTATCGGCAGTCCAGATATGCCGCCATCGGAACAGACAATAGAAAAGTTGTGCGAGGTTGCCAGACAGCCGAATGCGCACGGATATCAGCCCACACAGGGCACACCCGAATTGCGCGAGGCTATGACACTGTTCTACAAGCGATGGTACAATGTAGAGCTAGACGCTAAGAGCGAGGTGCTGCCACTGATAGGATCGAAAGAGGGAATACTGCACGTGACGCTGGCATTTGTAAATCCCGGCGACGAGGTGCTAGTGCCAAATCCCGGTTACCCCACATATACATCGCTGAGCAAGATACTTGGTGCAAAAATCGTGAACTACAACCTGCGCGAGGACAACGGTTGGCAGCCCGATTTCGACGAGTTGGAGAAAATGGACCTTAGTAGAGTAAAGCTGATGTGGACCAACTATCCTAACATGCCTACAGGCGGAAGAGCCCAGCGTGAGACTTATGAACGACTAGTGAAGTTTGCTCAGGATCACGATATTGTGGTGGTGAACGACAATCCGTACTCGTTTATCCTGAGCGAGGAGCATCTGAGTATCCTTCAAGTGCCCGGCGCCAAGGAGTGCTGCATAGAGTTTAACTCGATGTCGAAGAGTCATAACATGCCGGGCTGGCGTGTAGGTCTATGTGCATCAAACGCTCAGTTTATCCAGTGGATACTGAAGGTTCAGAGCAACATTGAGAGCGGTTCATTCCGAGGCATACAATTGGCAGCTGCCGAGGCTTACAAGAATGACGAGGCTTGGCATCGCGAGTATAACAACAATACCTACGCACGCCGCCGCCAGTGGGCTGAGAAGATAATGGACACGCTGGGTTGTACATACGACAAGAATCAGGTGGGAATGTTCTTGTGGGGCAAGATTCCTGCTTATATCCAGAATGTAGAGGATCTGACTGAGCGAGTGCTGCATGAGGCGCGCGTGTTTATCACACCAGGATTCATCTTCGGAAGCAACGGTGACAGATATATCAGAATTTCTTTGTGTGCGAAAGAAGAAAAAATACAGCTAGCATTAGAAAGAATTAAAAATACATTATAAGATATGGAACTTGAATTATCACCATTGAATTTACCTAGTGACAACGAACGTCCCTTTGTGATAGCAGGACCTTGCTCTGCTGAGACTGAGGAACAAGTGATGACTACAGCTAAACAACTGGCTATGAAGGGCTGCCACAACTTCCGTGCAGGAGTGTGGAAGCCACGTACCAAGCCTGGTGGTTTCGAGGGTCACGGCGAGCCTGCTCTGGTGTGGCTGGAACAGGTGAAAAAGGAGACCAAGATGCTGGTATCGACCGAAGTGGCCACACCTGAGCACGTGGAGCTCTGTCTGAAGCACGGCGTAGATATCCTCTGGATAGGTGCTCGAACATCGGCTAACCCATTTGCTATGCAGGCTATTGCTGACTCGCTGAAGGGTGTTGATATACCCGTATTCGTGAAGAACCCCGTGAACCCAGACTTGGAACTTTGGATTGGTGCTTTGGAACGTATTAACCAGGCTGGAGTGAAGCGTCTAGGTGCTATCCACCGCGGATTCTCAAGCTACGAACAGAAGATCTATCGTAACGCACCAATGTGGCAGATTCCTATCGAGCTGCGTCGCCGTATTCCCGATCTGCCTATCATCAGCGACCCAAGTCACATTGGTGGTCGCCGCGAACTGGTGGCACCACTGTGTCAGCAGGCTATGGACCTGGGCTTCGACGGACTTATCGTGGAGAGCCACTGCGATCCCGATAAGGCATGGAGCGACGCCAAGCAGCAGGTAACTCCAGATGTACTGGACTACATACTGAGTTTGCTGGTTATCCGCGACGAGAACACCACTACTGAGGGTATCACACAGTTACGCAAGCAGATAGACGAGCTGGATAATCAGCTGATGGAACTGCTGGCCAAGCGTATGCGCGTATGTCGCGAGATAGGTCAATATAAGAAGGAGCACAACATGACTGTGCTGCAGGCCAACCGCTACAACGAGATACTGAACAAGCGTGGTGCTCAGGGTTCGCTCTGCGGAATGGATCCAGAGTTCGTTGCGCACGTATTCGAGAATATTCACGAAGAGAGTGTAAGACAGCAGATTGAGATAATTAACAAGTAATTTTTACATTGTTACATTTTCAAATTTTTACATTGTAAATGAAGATATTAGTAATGGGAGCGGGAAAGATGGGTTCGTTCTTCATCGACCTGCTGAGTTTTGACAATGAGGTGGCGGTGTTTGAGAAAGATGCCAAACGCATGAGGTTTACATACAACTGTCAGCGTTTTACCACCTACGAGGAGATAAAGGAATTTAAGCCCGAACTGCTGATAAACGCAGTGACGCTGAAATATACAATACCCGTGTTTAAAGAGGTGATACCATACCTGCCCAAGGAGTGTATCATCAGCGATATAGCCAGCGTGAAGACCGACCTGAAGGAATTCTATGAGCAGACCGGCATGCGCTATGTGTCTACTCACCCGATGTTTGGTCCTACATTCGCCAATCTGCAACAGCTCTCAGAGGAGAACGCCATCATCATAAGCGAGGGCGACACACTGGGCCGCTGCTTCTTTAAGGATCTGTACAGCAAACTGGGACTGAACATCTACGAGTACTCATTTGAGGAGCACGATAAGACGGTGGCTTACTCTTTGAGTATTCCATTCGTTAGTACATTCGTGTTCGCTGCCGTGATGAAGCATCAGGATGCTCCTGGTACTACATTCAAACGCCACATGCGTATAGCCAAAGGCGTATTGAACGAGGACGACTATCTGCTGCAGGAAATACTGTTCAACCCATACACGCACGATCAGGTAACCCAGATTCGTACAGAGTTGAAGGAACTGCTGGAGATAATCGACAACAAAGATGCCCAGGGCATGAAGGGCTACCTTACAAAAATCCGCAATAACGTAAAGCGCGATATCGAAATAAAAAGGTGAGGAATTCCTCACCTTTTATTTTAGAACTGCCAGCGGCTGGGTAACTGGCGATCGGGCCAGAGATGCTTGGCGTACTGGTAGTGATAGAGCTCAAAGAGACGAGTGAATCTCGTCAAACGATCAACGAAATCATTGTAATCTTTCCGTTCGGGCATTGTCCAAAGCACTTCGGCTAGAGCCGACATGCGGGGCAATGCCTGATATTCTACCATACCCTCGGTAAAGATATACTCGGTCCAGATATTGGCCTGTCCACCCAGGATATGACGGCGTGCATCGGCAGGAATGCTATCGGGAGCTGGATCGAGCGAGTAGACTTTCTCTACAGGGATGAATCCGCTGCAACGGCTTGGCTCATGTTCGGGCTCCTCGCTCTGCTGGTAGTCGAAGTAGACGTGAGATGTAGGAGTCATCACTACATCATGACCCAAACGGGCTGCTTTTGCACCAGGAGCTGTGCCTCGCCACGACATAATCATTGCATTGTCAGGAGCGCCATCCAGAATCTCGTCCCAACCTAGCACACAGCGGTGGTGAGTGGTGATGAAGTCGAACACACGACGGGTGAAGTAGCCCTGATAGGTAGTGCCGGCGAGGTCGAGTGTATTACACTTGGGACAGTCCTGCCACATCTCGGTAGGAGCTTCGTCGCCACCGATATGGATGACCTTCGACGGGAAGATGTCCATAATCTCCGACAGCACACCTTCTACAAAATCGTAAACCTTAGGATTGCCTACGCAGAGTACATCTTTATATACACCCCAATAGTGGCCCACCTGATAAGGTCCGCCCGTACAACCCAGTTCGGGATAGCAAGCTAGGGCAGCCAGCATGTGACCAGGCATATCGATCTCGGGCACAACGGTGATGTGGCGTTCGGCAGCATATTTCACAATCTCGCGGGCCTGATGCTGGGTGTAGAATCCGCCGTGAGGAATGCCATCATCCAGGTCGGAATTGGTGCCCAATGTTGTACCCGAACGTATAGAGCCGATGGTGGTGAGTTCGGGGAACCGTTTAATCTCGATTCGCCAACCCTGATCGTCGGTTAAATGCCAGTGGAAGGTGTTCATATTGTGCATCGCCAACAGGTCGATGTACTTCTTTACGAAGTCGACCGAGAAAAAATGGCGCGAACAGTCGAGATGCATGCCTCGCCACGAGAATCGGGGAGTATCCGAGATTGTAACTGCTGCAAATTCGGTGCCCGAAGCGGCAGCCTTACGCAGGGTCTGGATGCCATAGAATACACCGGCATCAGAACCACCCTCGATGCGGATGCCTTTCTGATTGACGGTTAGGGTGTATTGCTCCTCGTTGACTGCAGATTTATCAATCGCTAATTCGATGTAGCGCTTTTTCTTTTCGCGCTTATCGGCAATGTTCAGTTGCAGTCCGGCTACCTCGCGCAGGTATTGCTGCAGGAACTCAGCCTCGCGGTGCAATACCTGTGGTGCCAGTATCTGCACATCGGCAGAGAGCAGGAATCCAAATCCCTTTACAAGTACAACACTCTGCGGCATCGGCACAACATTATAGTCAGCCGGCGCAGCACTCACGGGGCCGCAAAGTGCCATAGCTACCAGCACCCCAGAAAGAAAGTTTACGGTTTTCATTAATGTTTAATCTTTAATGTTTAATCTTTAATGTTTAATCTTTAATGTTTAATCTTTAATGTTTAATCTTTAATGTTCAATGTCTAAAACTTGTACTCCACAAAAGCTTCCATTGCCTCGTAGCAGGCCAGGCCAAGATTATCATATCGCTTTGCCGTTTCGCGGTTGCGATCCTCGGCACGCTGCCAGAACAGTCGTTCGTCGTTGCCCAAGAATGGGGCGCTCTCCATCTGACTCTGATGGCGGAGGATAGCGTTTCGTTTCTCGCGTAGTTCCTCAGGACTCATCGGCACACACATCTCGATGTCGGCCACATCCCATTCATCCCAAGCGCCTCGATACATCCATACACGACAATCCTTGAGCCACTCGGCACAAGCCTTCTTGCTTTCGTCGATGGCAGCAAGCACAGCATCGGTACACTTGCGGTGAGTACCGTGTGGGTCAGCCAAGTCGGCAGCTACATAAATCTGGTGCGGCTGAATCTCGTTGAGCAGTTCGATAATCGGTGTGACATCTGCTTCGCTCATAGGCAACTTCTCAATCTTACCACTCTCGTAGAAAGGCAGGTCGAGAAAGTGAACATGCTTGCTATCGATACCGCTATATTCACAGGCCAGACGGGCTTCGCCGCGACGGATCAACCCCTTGAGTCGCAGTATCTGCTGGTTGTCGAAATCGCCCTCCTTCTTATGTTTGATAAACTCCTTGACAGTCTGGTATGAGTGCTTGATAACCTCGTCGCTGCCATTGGCAAAAATGGTGTTGAATCCATTGATGAAATGCATGAATCGGCGAACCTCCTCATCGCCTACTGCGATATTGCCCGATGTCTCGTAGGCAATATGCACGTCGTGGTGCTGCTGCATCAGTCGGCGGATGGTTCCACCCATAGAGATGACATCATCGTCGGGGTGGGGTGAGAACACGATAACTCGCTTCGGATATGGAGTAGCACGCTCTGGGCGGGTGCTATCGTCGACACATGGTTTGCCGCCAGGCCATCCGGTGATGGTGTGCTGAAGTTCGTTGAAAACCTCGATATTTACCAGTCCGGCCTGACCGTCGAACTGCTCGACCAGGTGGCCTAGTCCGTTGTCTACATAGTCCTTGGTAGACAGTTTGAGTAATGGTTTCTGTACCTTGTTACATAGATCGATAACCTGTCGGCGGAGTTGGTGATCAGGCATCTTAATGTTGTTAGTCAGATTAAAATTCATAATGTTATAACGTAGTAAAGTATAAAATCTGAGTGCGAAGATACACAATATTTGCGAAATAAATAAGGAATTTGAGAAGATTAACAATAAAAATGAGTAATTTTGCACCCATGAAACAACCTGCAATACAGAAACCAGAAGGATTGAGCGAGGTGCTGCTGCACGCTTGCTGTGCCCCGTGTTCGAGCGCTATCGTAGAATGGATGCTAGCCAACGGGATTAGACCTGTGATTTATTATTTTAATCCAAATATCTGGCCCAGAGAGGAATACGAGATTCGTAAAAATGAAAGTAAGCGCCATGCCGAGAGCTTGGGACTGCGATGGATAGATGGCGACTACGACCACGAAGCGTGGCGAGAAGGTGTTTGCGGACTAGAGGGAGAGCCAGAACGAGGCCGCCGCTGCGAACAGTGCTTTACGTTGCGCCTGATAGCTGCAGCCAAGAAGGCACAGGAACTGAACATCCCTTATTTCACCACCACGCTGGCATCGAGCAGATGGAAGAACCTGGACCAGATAAACCAAGCCGGCCTGGCAGCAGAGCAAATGGTCAATGCTCAATGTTCCGCTCGGCTTTGCCGCTTGGCTCTGCCAAGAATGTTCAATGAAGTAAAATTCTGGGCCCAAAACTGGCGTAAAGGTGGACTATATGAACGCCGCAATCAATTGCTGAAAGAGTACAACTTCTACAATCAGCAATACTGCGGTTGCGAGTTCAGTATCAGAGATAAATCAACAGAAATAGCAGAAAAATGAAAATCGAGGGTTAAAAGTTTGCTAGTATCATTATTTTTATGTAACTTTGCACCCTAAAAATAAGTAAGTAATATGTTTGAGAATTTAAGTGATAGACTAGAACGCTCGTTTAAGATACTGAAGGGTGAGGGAAAAATCACCGAGATAAACGTAGCTGAGACGCTGAAAGATGTACGTCGTGCCCTGTTGGACGCCGACGTAAACTATAAGGTAGCAAAGAACTTTACCGACACCGTAAAGCAGAAGGCTCTGGGTATGAATGTGCTCACAGCCGTTAAGCCTAGCCAGCTGATGGTGAAGATAGTTCACGACGAACTGGCTGAGCTGATGGGTGGTAAGGCTGCCGAACTGAAGGTGGAAGGTCGTGCCGGTGCTCCTGCCATCATCTTGATGTCGGGATTGCAAGGTTCGGGTAAGACCACATTTAGCGGTAAGCTTGCTAAGATGCTGAAGGAGCGTCAGCACAAGAAACCATTGCTGGTGGCTTGCGACGTATACCGTCCTGCCGCTATCCAGCAGTTGCACGTAGTGGGCGAGAGTGTAGGTGTACCCGTATATTCTGAGCCTGAAAATAAGAATGTAGTAGAGATAGCTAACCACGCTATACAAGAGGCCAAGGCTAAGGCCAACGACGTGGTAATCATAGATACCGCCGGTCGACTGGCAGTTGACGAAGAGATGATGCAAGAGATAGAGACTCTGAAGAACGCCATCAATCCTAACGAGACTCTGTTTGTAGTTGACGCAATGACAGGTCAGGACGCCGTAAATACTGCAAAAGAATTTAATGATAGACTTGACTTTGACGGAGTAATTCTAACAAAGTTGGACGGTGACACACGCGGTGGTGCTGCACTAAGTATCCGTACCGTAGTGACCAAGCCTATTAAATTTGTAGGTACTGGCGAGAAGATGGAGGCTATCGACGTGTTCTACCCAGAGCGTATGGCCGACCGAATCCTCGGTATGGGTGATATCGTATCGCTGGTAGAGCGTGCCCAGCAGCAGTTTGACGAGGAAGAAGCCAAGAAGCTGGAAAAGAAAATCCGCAAGAACAAGTTTGACTTCGACGACTTTATGGGTCAGATACAGCAGATAAAGAAGATGGGTAACATCAAGGATCTGGCTGGAATGATACCAGGAGTAGGTAAGGCAATCAAGGATATCGACATAGATGATGACGCATTCAAGGGTATCGAGGCAATCATCAACTCGATGACACCTAAGGAGCGAGCCAATCCAGACATCATCAACCAGAGTCGCAGACTCCGTATTGCCAAGGGATCGGGATCGAAACTGGAGGATGTGAACCGCCTGATGAAACAGTTCGACCAGACCCGTAAGGTGATGAAGATGGTAACTGGCATGAACTCATCGAAGATGGCACAGATGGCCGCAGCAATGAAGATGCGAGGAGGCATGCCGAAGTTCTAGAAACTGAAAAGAAACAATAAGATACCTAAATTATTATTACTATGGCATTTGGACAATGGATCAGCAACCTGGTAGGAGTCTTCGAAGAAGGACCTATGAAGGATTTGACAGAAGAGGTGGCTAAGGCCTCGAAGTCGAAGAAATCAGCCGAGGAGGTGGTAATCACTGATGAGTTCCGTCAGACGTTTAGCATCGATTCGCCCGTTCGCGAGAATCTGAAAAACAGTTTTCTGTTCTCGATGTTGCTCATGGCTTCACACATCGTACTGGCCGACGGCAAGGTAGAGCCCGAGGAGTACGATTTCCTGGGAAAATTCCTGCGTATCAACTTCGGTAATGAAGCTGAACAGGAGGGAATGGAAGTGGTGAAGAAAATCATTGCCAAACGTGCCGAGATGGAAGCCCGTAAACCTATGGCCTTCCTGCAGATGATAGGCGATTGTGGCAATCAGATAGCACAGTCGCTTAGCGAAGATTTGCGATATCAGATGCTTAGTATGCTGGCACTTATCGTGAAGAGCGATGCCAACGTGACAAATACCGAGGTAGAGGCGCTGAAAGAGGTGGCCATCTACATCGGGCTGAAAGCTACGGATGTAGACACACTGATGCATCTGAACGACCAGAAAACCCAAGATGCCATAGATGAATGGCAGTGGATAAAACAAAACTAAATATATGCAATTAATTGACGGTAAAGCAACAGCTGCGGCAATCAAAGCCGAAATAGCTGAGGAGGTAAAAGAGATTGTAGCGAAGGGTGGCAAACAGCCACATCTGGCCGCCGTACTGGTAGGTCATGATGGTGGTTCGGAGACTTATGTAAAGAACAAGGTGCTGGCCTGTGAGGCTTGCGGCTTTAAGAGTACCCTGATCCGTTTCGAGGACGACATCACTGAAGAGGAACTGCTGGCGTGTGTAGACAAGCTGAACAAGGACGATGATGTGGATGGTTTCATCGTACAGTTGCCCCTGCCTAAACACATTGATGAACAGAAGATTATCGAGGCTATCGACTATCGTAAGGATGTAGACGGTTTCCATCCCATCAACGTGGGACGTATGGCTATCGGTCTGCCTTGTTTCATTTCGGCAACGCCTCTAGGTATAATCACTCTGCTTAAGCGCTACGGCATAGAGACCAGTGGAAAGAAGTGTGTAATACTTGGCCGTTCTAACATCGTGGGCAAACCAATGGCACAACTGATGATGCAGAAGCAGTATGGCGATGCTACTGTGACTGTATGCCATTCTCGCTCGAAAACTCTGAAAGAGGAGTGCCGCGCAGCTGATATCATCATCGCTGCTATCGGACAGCCTGATTTCGTTACAGCCGACATGGTGAAGGATGGTGCTGTGATAGTAGACGTAGGTACCACGCGTGTGCCCGACGCTACACGTAAAAGCGGATTCCGCCTGAACGGCGACGTAAAGTTTGACGAGGTTGCTGAGAAATGCTCGTATATCACACCAGTACCAGGTGGAGTGGGGCCGATGACTATCTGCTCGCTGATGAAGAATACATTGGCCGCCGGTAAGAAGGAATACTATAAATAATTGAGAATTGATAATTGACAGTTGAGAGTTATGACAGCGCAGGAGTATTACGAACAGGGCAATGCCTATCGCAAGCAGTCAAAATGGCACGAGGCCATCAACTGCTACATACAGGCGATAGAGCTGGATCCCGACAGTCCTGCAGTCGAAGCAAAACGTATGCTCGACGATATCATGGCCTACTATTGCAAAGATATGTATAATCCATAAACAAATACTGAATATGGCAAAAATGAAAGGCGCTATCGAGGTGAATACTGAGAGGTGTAAGGGATGCAGTCTCTGCATCATCGCTTGCCCTCAGAAGGTTATTGCCCTGGCCAACAAAGTTAATCTGCACGGCTACCCATACGTGGAAGCTGTCAACGAAGAAGCCTGCGTGGGCTGTGCTTCGTGTGGCATTGTCTGCCCTGATGGTTGTATCACCGTGTATCGTAAAAAAATGGAGGAGTAATTATGGCACAGGAAAAAGAAGTTGTATTGATGAAAGGCAACGAGGCAATTGCCCACGCTGCTATTCGATGCGGATGCGACGGCTATTTCGGCTATCCTATTACTCCGCAGAGTGAAGTGATTGAGACACTGGCTGAGCTGAAGCCTTGGGAGACTACCGGTATGCAGGTGGTTCAGGCCGAGAGCGAGTTGGCTAGTATCTACATGGCGCACTGATGCAGGAGGGTATCACTTACATGGCTGGTGCCGAGGTGCCGGGTGTGTTTGTAAATGTGCAGCGCGGTGGTCCCGGTCTGGGTACTATCCAACCATCGCAGGGCGACTACTTCCAGGCTACCCGTGGTGGTGGTAATGGTGATTACAAGGTTATCGTACTGGCTCCATCATCTGTACAGGAGATGGCTGATTTCGTTGACCTGGCATTCGAACTGGCATTTAAGTATCGCAACCCTGCCATGATTCTGAGTGACGGTGTGATCGGTCAGATGATGGAGAAGGTGGTTCTGCCCCCATTCAAGCCCCGTCGTACCGACGAGGAGGTAATCAAGCAGTGTCCTTGGGCTTCGACCGGTAAGCCAAAGAACCGCGAGCGTGTGGTTATCACATCGCTGGAGTTGAAGCCAGAAATAATGGAGCAGCGCAACTTAGCTCTGCAGGAGAAGTATCGCAAGATTCAGGAGAACGAGGTTCGCTTTGAGCAGCAGCAGATGGACGACGCTGAATATGCTATCGTAGCATTCGGTAGTGCTGCCCGTATCGCTGAAAAGAGCGTAGAGATTGCCCGCGAGCAGGGCATCAAGGTAGGACTGTTCCGTCCAATCACTCTGTTCCCATTCCCCGAGAATCAGATAGCTGAGCTGTCGAAGAAGGTTAAGGGTATACTGGTAGCCGAGATCAACGCTGGACAGATGGTACAGGATGTACGTCTGGCAGTGAACGGTGCTGTGCCCGTAGAGCAGTTCGGTCGTCTGGGTGGTATCGTGCCCGATCCCGAGGAAATTGTAGATGCCTTGCGACATCTAATTAAGAATTAAGATTTGAGAATGAAGAGATTAATACTCTAAATTCTAAATTCTAAAATCTAAATTGAAAAAAGATGGATAGAAATCAAATAGTTCAACCAGAGAACATCGTCTGCAAAAAGCCGACGCTGATGAACGACAACAATATGCACTACTGTCCAGGCTGTAGCCACGGCGTGGTACATAAGCTCATTGCCGAAGTCATCGAAGAGATGGGTATGGAAGACAAGACCGTAGGCGTATCGCCTGTAGGTTGCGCTGTCTTCGCGTACAATTATATAGATATCGACTGGCAGGAGGCTGCCCACGGTCGTGCTCCCGCACTGGCTACCGGTATCAAGCGTACCTGGCCCGACCGACTGGTATTTACCTATCAGGGTGACGGCGACCTGGCATGTATCGGTACCTGTGAGACAATCCACGCACTGAACCGTGGCGAGAATATCGTGATTATCTTCGTAAACAACGCTATCTACGGTATGACCGGCGGACAGATGGCGCCTACAACACTGATCGGCCAGAAGACATCTACATGTCCTTACGGTCGTGACCCGGAGATTCACGGATACCCACTGAAGATGGCTGATATCGCTGCCGGACTTGAGGGAACATGCTACGTGACACGTCAGAGTGTGGAGAGTGTGGCCTCTATCAACAAGGCAAAGAAGGCTCTGCGTAAGGCTTTCGAGGCTTCGATGGCCGGTAAGGGTTCTAGCCTGGTAGAGTTTGTATCAACCTGTAACAGCGGTTGGAAACTTTCGCCCGCTAAGGCTAACGAATGGATGAAGGAGAATATGTTCCCCTTCTATCCCAAAGGTGACTTAAAAGATACGACAGACAAATGAAAAAGGAAATAATTATTTCAGGTTTCGGAGGTCAAGGAGTACTCTCGATGGGTAAGATTTTGGCCTATAGTGGACTGATGGAAGATAAGGAGGTGACATGGATGCCTGCTTACGGTCCGGAGCAGCGTGGCGGTACTGCCAACGTGACTGTGATTGTAAGCGACGAGCGTATCTCTTCGCCTATTCTCAGTAAGTACGATATCGCCGTGGTGCTGAACCAGCCATCACTCGAGAAATTTGAGCCCAAAATAAAACCAGGAGGCATTCTTATTTACGATGGCTTCGGTATAATCAATAAGCCAACTCGTAAGGATATTACCATATACGAGATCAATGCAATGGATAAGGCTGCCGAAATGAAAAATGGTAAGGTGTTCAACATGATAGTATTGGGTGGACTCTTAAAGGTAGCTCCCGTAGTAAGCGACAAGGGTGTAGAGAAGGCTCTCTTTAAGACACTCCCAGAACGCCACCACGGATTGATTCCTCTGAATATGGAAGCCTTGAAAGAAGGTGCCAAGATTATTGAGGAGATAAAGTAACATTAAATCCTGCGGCGGAATTCGGAACAGGTGATAGCGGTAGCGATAGCTACGTTTAGACTATCTGCTGTATCACCTTTGTGAAAGTCGGGGATAAGCAACTTGTGGGTAACGCGGGCGCGGACGGTTTCACTTATACCGTTGCCCTCGTTACCCATTACAATTATGCCATAATTAGATAGTTTCTGGGTATAGATATTGTCACCATCAAGGAGCGTTCCATAGATTGGGTAATCTTTAGGCAGACTATTGAAGAGCTCTATCGGATCTATATAAATGATATGTACACGAGCTATTGAGCCCATTGTTGCTTGTACCACCTTAGGGTTCCAGGCGTCGACAGTTCCCTCACTACAATACACTGTGTCGATACCAAACCAATCGGCAATGCGGATAATGGTACCAAGGTTGCCAGGATCTTGCACATTGTCGAGTAGAATGCTAAGAGTAGATGTATTAGTGGACTTATGTATGCTCTTGTTTTGTAATGAAGCATCAAGTATATGGAATATGCCAAGAACTTGCTGAGGGTGCTGCAGAAGCGAGAGACGGGTTAACTCTTCGTTTGTAACTTCGACTACATCAGAGATCATGACAATGGGATTGGATACCATATTATCAATCCATTCGTGTGTGGCAAAGATATGTTTTGGTGTAAATCCTGCTCTTAACAGATCACCTACCACTTTGTGTCCTTCGGCTATGAAGAGTCCTTCTTGTTTGCGGAACTTCTTCAACTCTAACTGATGAACGTATTTTATTTGATTTTTGCTTATCATATTTATAAATATCCGTTAATATGTTGCAAAGATAAGGCTTTTTAAGCATGAAATATGCGAATTTTGTGAATTTTATTATTATTTCGTGTTAATTCGTGTTTTTGTGACCTTTTTTTATTAATTTTGCGACGAAAATGAATTTTAAGACGTATTTATCACATATTGTTATGTCGGCAACTGCTTTGATAGTGTGCAGTTGTTCAGTATCTCATGATATCCCTGAAGGAAACTATCTGCTTGATGACGTTAAGGTGGTGTCAGATGGAAAATACAGCGACATCAGCACAGGACAGTTAAAGGGATATGTGCGACAAAAAGGTAATTCGCGATGGTTTTCGACTTTAAAAATACCTCTTGGTGTATATGCGATGGCTGGGAAAAACAGTAGCTGGATAAACCGTACACTGAGGCAAATGGGTGAGGCACCAGTGATATACGACTCCATACAAGCAGAGGTGACTTGTCGAGATTTGCAGATGGCGCTACAAAACAAAGGATATCTTGATGCTCAGGTTGAACTGTTTACCGAGAGAAAGGCACATAAATTGGATGTTATGTATGTATTGCATCCTGGCAAACCATACTATGTGCACGGGGTGGATTTTGAGATAGAGGACACAACAATAGTACGAATGCTAAAAAAACGCTCAAGTTTACTGCACCCTGGTATGCAATTTAATGTAGAAACACTATCTCAAGAGCGTAATCAGATAACGCAGTTTCTTCAAAATTGTGGCTACTATCGTTTCCACAAAGAATTTATTACCTATGCTGCACAAAAGGACGAGGTACAGCATGGCGTAGATCTGCGTTTGTCGCTTTCAGATTTTCATAATGTTTACACAATCAACGACATCGTATACGAGGGTGGACTTGATGATTCTGGCTTGCATCTGCGCCCAAAGGTGTTGAGTGAGAATACTTTCCTTGAAGTTGGAGGTGTATATTCGGCCGAAAAATTGCAGAATACCTATAACCACTTTGGTAGACTAGGTGCGGTAAAGTATACAAACATAGCATTTGAGCAGCGTCCTGACTCCTCAATTCTAGATGCCAAGATACAAGTATTAACTAACAAACCGAGCACCATCAGTTTCCAGCCTGAAGGCACTAATACTGCTGGCGATTTTGGTGCTGCAGCATCACTCACATATCAGAATCGTAATCTGTTTCGTGGGTCAGAAACATTTAGCTTGCAGTTACGAGGAGCGTTCGAGGCTATCAAAGGACTGGAGGGGTATAGTAATCAGAACTTTACAGAATATAGTCTTGAAACTCGATTGTCGTTCCCGAGATTTATTATGCCATTCCTAAGTCGTGTATATCGTCGTAAAACGTTGGCTACCAGTGATTTAAGTCTGATATACGACACTCAAGACCGTCCTGAATTCCATCGTCGAGTCCTTACTGCAGGATGGGCTTATCAGTGGAGACCACAGAACCGTCACGGTAGTTATAGATTCGATCTGGTAAATCTTAACTATGTGTTTATGCCATGGATAAGCGACACGTTTAGGAAAGAGTATCTTGATAATGAGTCTAACTCAAATGTCATTCTACGATATAACTACGAAGACCTGTTTATTATGCGAATGGGCTTTGGATATTCGTACAATAATGGTCATGTAGCACTACGTACAAATATAGAAACTGCAGGCAATTTACTAGGAGCGTGTTCAAAGTTACTTGGCAGTTCGCAAAATAGTATGGGGCAGTATGAGTTGTTTAATATTGCTTATGCTCAATACATAAAGGGTGATTTTGACTTTACCCAGGAGTTGCTGAAGGGTACTAACGACCAGTTGGTATTTCATATTGGACTAGGTGTGGCATATCCTTATGGAAATTCTGAGGTGTTACCGTTTGAAAAAAGATATTTCTCGGGTGGAGCTAATAGTGTGAGAGGATGGACGGTAAGAAGTCTTGGACCTGGTAGATATAAGGATAAGGATGGACGTATAAACTTTATTACACAGACAGGAGACTTAAAACTAGATTTAAATGTAGAATATAGAGTGAAACTATTCTGGAAATTTAATGGCGCTGCTTTCGTTGATGCTGGTAATATATGGACAATTAGAGATTATGAAGGCCAATCTGGCGGACAGTTTAAACTACAAAACCTTCTTAGTGATATTGCTGTAAGTTATGGATTGGGTCTGAGATTGAATTTCGACTATTTTATTTTACGTTTCGATCTAGGAATGAAGGCGATTAATCCTGCTTATGAGATAGATTCGGACGAGCACTATCCTTTTGTTAGTCCTAAGCTTAGTCGTGATCTTGCGTTCCACTTTGCAGTAGGTATGCCATTTTAAAGTTATAAATAATGTGAAAAGCCGATGGCATTTTCATATTATTTTAGTACCTTTGCACGAAAATTGTATCTGAAATGTTGAAATTTATATCGTTTGGAAGCGGTAGCAGCGGTAATTGCTATTATCTAGGCACTGCGACAGACGGGCTGATAATAGATATAGGAATCGGTATACGCACACTAAAGAAGTATTGCAGAGAATATGGAATTCATCTGAATTCGGTTAAGCGTATCTTGATAACCCACGATCATGCCGATCATATCAAATCGGTGGGAGCCCTGAGTCATGACATGAATCTGCCTGTGTATGCCACGTGCAAAGTGCACGAGGGTATTGATCATAACTATTGTGTTACGCGCAAGGTATCAGCTGACCATAAGAAAGAACTTATAGTAGGCGAGCAGGTTCAGTTAGGCGATTTTATGGTGCGTCCATTTTCTGTGCCACATGATGCTACAGAGAATGTGGGCTACGAGATAAGAGTAGAGGGCATCGTTTTTGTAGTTCTTACTGATGTAGGGAGCATAACCGACGATATTCGTGAGGCAATAAATCATGCGAACTATCTTGTGATTGAAGCTAATCATGATGTAGAGATGCTTAAGAACGGACCGTATCCTGTGTATTTGCAACAGAGAATATTAAGTGGTAGCGGACACCTTTCGAATGCATCATGTGGCGAAGCTTTGGTTGAGAATATGAGCGAGAGTCTTAAGCATATTTGGCTATGTCACCTGAGTGAGGAAAATAATCATCCAGAGTTGGCACGAAAGACGGTAGAACAGATTCTGAGAAGCCACGGTATAATACCAGGTAAGGATGTCGAACTCGAGGTGCTGAAACGAAAGACTCCAACGGGGATTTATGAGATTGTGAAAGATTGAAAAGGTGGAAAGTCTAAAAGAATATGGCAGAGGTTATTGTTAAGGATGAAGATCTGCAAAAGGCAGCAATGGAAGGAATGGATGAATTCCTAGGTGTTTTTGTTAAGGCTATCTATGAAGCCATTGGCGGGGAACTAACTGCTGAAAATATGCAGGAGTTGAATGCCGATCAGCTTACTTTGCTAGCATGGAGCATTCTGCACGACGAGGTAATGGATGGAGGATTCGTACAATTGATATATAATGGCTATGGACCATTTATCTTCAAAAATCCTCTTGCCAAAGTGCTTCGCCTTTGGGATATGCGTGCACCTTCAAAATTGATTTATGACGCCCATACACTATGGTTGAAATATCGTGATGAGATAGAAACCGAAAAAAGCGATGAAGAATTTATGGCGATGTTTGAACAATATCCCGAATTCGAAAATCTCGATGACATCTTTATCGAAAACGAGGAAGAGTGGGTGAGCGACATTGCTCATTATGTTGATGATAACTTAGAAAAGTTTGCTACTATTAAATGAATAAGACAGAAGAACAGATAAGAAAGAAGAGCCCGATACAAATTCGCAATAAGAAAGCATCATTTGAGTACTTTTTTATTGACACCTATACAGCAGGTATCGTGCTTACAGGTACTGAGATAAAAAGTATCCGACTGGGTAAGGCAAGTCTAGTTGACACATATTGTGTTGTGATAAATGGCGAATTGTGGGTGAAGGGCATGAGCATAAGCCCTTATTTCTATGGATCGTACAACAACCATGAGATGAAACGTGACAGGAAACTGTTGTTGACAAAAAAAGAAATTAGAGCTCTTGAGAGTGCCACCAAGCAGACGGGTTACACTATCGTTCCGATATTAGTGTTTATTGACGAGAAGGGACGTGCCAAGGTGGATGTTGCTCTGTGTAAGGGTAAAAAGGAATTTGATAAACGGCAGACGCTGAAAGAAAAGGAAGATCGTAGGGAAATGGACCGTGCGATGAAAGTTTGGAAATAGGTGTTAGAATATATAGGTAATGGATAACAGACTAGGCAATCTAATTAAAGAAAGAATCCTGGTGCTCGATGGAGCGATGGGTACAATGATTGGAGCTGCGATTGGCAAGGTGGGTAATAGTGATGAGTTGAATCTTACGCAACCTGAAGTGGTTTCGGATATTCATCGCAAGTATTTAGAAGCCGGTGCCGACATAATATCAACCAACACATTCAGTAGTCAGCGTATTTCGCAGGCTGATTATAAGCTTGAGGAACGTGCTTGGGAAATGGCCTATAAAGGTGCAAGATTGGCACGTGAGCAAGCTGATAAATTTGCGACAGAAGATAAACCTAGATTTGTGGCAGGTTCGATTGGACCTACTAACAAGACTCTGTCAATGTCACCGGATGTCAGCAATCCTGCCCTACGTGACATAACATACGACAATCTGCTTGATGCCTATATGGAACAGGTAGACGTACTGATAGAGGGGGGAGTTGATGCTCTGCTTATAGAAACCATCTTTGATACACTGAATGCTAAGTGTGCTATAGATGCTGCGATGCGAGTGATGGAAAAGAAGGGCGTGGAACTGCCGATTATGCTTTCTGTGACGGTAAGTGATCTTGCTGGAAGAACTCTCTCAGGTCAAACCCTAGACGCATTTCTTGCTAGCGTGAGTACATACCCAATATTTTCAATCGGTTTGAACTGCTCGTTTGGCGCTACACAGATGAAACCATTCATCCGCGAATTGGCACAGAAGGCACCATACTATATTAGCTGTTATCCCAATGCGGGACTTCCAAATGCCTTGGGGCTGTATGACGAAACAGCCGAGAGTATGGCGCCGAAGATGGGTGAGCTTGTTGATGAAGGGATTGTTAATATTATAGGTGGTTGTTGCGGTACTACCGATGAGTTTATCCGTCTCTATCAACCATTGGTGGTTGGTAAAAAAACACATGTGCCGGCTGTAAAACCACAAACGATGTGGTTATCTGGATTGGAACTGCAGAATGTTACTGAAGAAGTTCGCTTTGTGAACGTTGGCGAACGATGCAACGTTGCTGGTTCGCGCAAGTTCCTGCGATTGATTAAGGAGAAGAAATATAGCGAAGCGCTTGGTATTGCACGTAAGCAAGTAAGCGATGGTGCTCTGGTGATAGACATTAATATGGATGATGGACTGCTTGACGCCAAGCAGGAGATGATAACATTCTTGAATATGATTACTGCCGAGCCCGATATTGCTAAGGTCCCAGTGATGATTGATTCGAGTAATTGGGAGGTAATCAAGGCCGGACTAAAGTGCGTGCAGGGCAAGAGTATCGTCAACTCTATTTCGTTGAAAGAGGGCGAGGAGAAGTTCATTCGGCATGCGCTGGATGTTAAACGATATGGTGCCGCTGTGGTGGTGATGTGTTTCGATGAAGAGGGACAAGCTACCACTTACGAGCGACGGATAGAGATTGCTAGCCGTGCATATAAGATTCTGACAGAAAAGGTCGGCATGAATCCACTTGATATCATCTTCGACCCAAATATACTGGCTATTGCTACAGGTATGGAGGAACATGATGCATATGCTGCTGACTTTATCCGTGCCACTAAGTGGATACATGAAAACTTGCCTGGTGCACATATTAGCGGAGGTGTGAGTAATTTGAGTTTCTCGTTCCGTGGCAACAATTATATACGTGAAGCTATGCATGCCGTTTTTCTATATCATGCTATTAAGGCTGGAATGGATTTCGGTATTGTAAATCCTTCAACCAAAGTGATTTATGCTGACATTCCTCAAGATCAGCTTGAAATAATCGAAGATGTAGTCCTGAATCGCCGAACCGGTGCTTCTGAACAACTAATCGACTTGGCAGGGAAGATTCTTGAAGAAGAACTTGCTAAGAAAGAACAGTGTGGATGCATCGATGAAAAACTCCCTTTTCAAGATAGACTTCAGACTCCAGTTGAAGAACGTTTGGCCCAAGCTCTGATTAAGGGCGACAGTACATTCCTTGAGGAAGATCTGAAGCAATCTCTAACCATTTTTGGACATGCTGTTGATATAATTGAAGGTCCACTGATGGCTGGCATGAATAAGGTTGGTAAGCTGTTTGGCGAAGGAAAAATGTTCCTGCCGCAGGTTGTCAAGACCGCTCGAACTATGAAGCAAGCTGTGGACTTTTTGCAGCCATACATTGAAGCAGAGAAAACCGAGAGCACAGCTTCAGCAGGTAAGGTGCTGTTGGCTACGGTTAAGGGCGATGTACACGACATAGGCAAGAACATTGTGAGCGTAGTGATGGCCTGCAATGGATATGAAGTCATCGATATGGGCGTGATGGTGCCTGCCGACCAGATAGTGAGGAAAGCTAAGGAGGAACATGTAGATATGATTGGTCTTAGTGGACTGATAACACCAAGTCTGGAAGAGATGGTAAATGTGGCCGTGGAGTTGAAGAAAGCAGGAATGGATTTGCCAATAATGATAGGTGGTGCCACTACTAGCGAACTTCATGTGGCACTGAAAATAGCCCCTGTTTATAGCGGTCCCGTAGTTTGGATGAAAGATGCATCGCAAAACGCGATAATGGCTGCCAAGTTGATGGACGACAAAGAACAAGTGGAGCACGAACTCGACAAGAAATACGTCACCCTGCGTGTGGAATATCAGCATGAGCAGGCACAGATAGTATCACTGGAAGAAGCAAGAAAGAATAAACAAAAATATGAAGAATAAATTGTTTTTGATAACCATCGTGATGATGATGGCACTTACTGCTGGCGCTCAGAAACGTGAGATGCGTGGTGCTTGGATACAGTGTGTAAACGGACAGTTCCAGAATATGGGAACAAAGAAGATGCAACAGACGCTGACCTATCAGCTAGACGAGTTGAAGAAGGATGGCGTTAATGTGATTATCTTCCAGGTTCGTCCTGAGTGTGATGCTCTCTACGAGAGTAAGATTGAGCCTTGGAGCCGATTCTTGACAGGCGTGCAGGGCAAGGCACCAACCCCATACTGGGATCCGCTGCAGTGGATGATTGACGAGTGTCATAAGCGTGGTATGGAGTTGCATGCTTGGATTAATCCCTTCCGTGCTAAGACCAAAACCACACATCAGTTGGCTAATAACCATATCGCCGTCCGCAAACCATACACATGCTTTGCTTACGACGACCTCTTTATTCTTAACCCAGGTATCGAAGAGAATCGTGATTATATCTGTATGGTGGCTAAAGATATTGTGGCACGTTATGATGTAGACGGTATTCACATGGATGATTACTTCTATCCCTATCCAGTAAAGGGACTGTCGATTCCTGATGATGAGCTTTTTCACGATCATTCTAATGGCATCAAGGATCAAAATGATTGGCGAAGATATAATGTAAATCTGTTTATTGAACAGTTCTACAAAGAAATCCATAGTGTTAAGCCGTGGGTAAAAGTTGGTATCTCGCCATTCGGTATATATCGTAACAAGAAGTCGTCGCCTGTGGGCAGTGATACAAATGGAACTCAGAACTATGATGATTTGTATGCCGATATATTACTGTGGGTAAACAACGGCTGGTTGGATTATTGTGTGCCACAACTCTACTGGGAGATTGGTAATAAGGCTGCCGACTATGCCACGCTGATAAAGTGGTGGAGCATGCATGCCGCTGCTCGTCCACTGGTTATTGGTGAGGATGTGGAGCGCACTGTAAAGTATTCTGATCCGCTTAATCCTAATACACATCAGCTAGGAGCCAAGATGAATTTACACCGTCAGAATCCTTCGGTTAAGGGTACAGTATTGTGGTATGCTAAGGCGGCTGTCGACAATGTAGGCAACTATGGTAGATCGCTCCGTGAGGTGTATTGGAAGCATCCCGCACTTCAGCCAGAGATGAGTTTTATCAGTGACAAGGCTCCTAAGAAAGTTAATAAGCTGACTCCAGTATGGACCGAAGATGGATATATATTGTTTTGGACTCCTTCCAATGGTAAGCATTGGGATTCCCAGTCGGAGAAATTTGTAATATATCGCTTTGCCGCCAACGAGAAAGTAAATATCAACGACCCGTCTAAGATTGTTGCTATAACTGACCAGTTCTTCTATAAGTTGCCTTACGAGCACGGAACCGAGAAGTGGACTTATGTTGTAACTGCCCTTAATCGTATACAGAACGAGAGCAAAGCTGCTTCTAAGAAAGTAAAACTTTAAAGTACTATAGATATGAAAGGATTGATAGGAGTAGTATTAGGTCTGTTACTGTTGAGCGCCTGTGGCGGCAGAGGACTCTCTGCCGAACAAATGCAACAGAAACTTGATAGTATCAAGAAAATTGAGATTGCAGAGCGGTTGGAGGCTGAGGGTATACACCTTGATAATTCCGACAACCCGCTGAAACAGTTCTACGATAGCCTGGCATTGCTACCCCTGCCTATCACCTATAGTGAAGACTTTGTAAGATTTCTCCCGAACTTCAAACCCGTTCCGCAGGACATAGCTAAAGCACTCGACCTTGAGGGAAATGGCAAACAGAAGGCTATTTCATTATCAGAATCTCTTGGCGCCAAATTAATGTTGCTGGCTGCTGACGAGAACGAAGATGCATCGAAGTACTCAATATGGTTATACTCTATGGATGACGATTGTATGCCAGTAGATAAATTATGCTTGTTTGCTGTTGAAGATGAAGAAGAAAATATCGACTTCAGCGAGGAGGAGATATTACAATATTTCACCATCACGAGCGATTATGAGATACACCTAATGGATTACTCTAAAGAAGCGCACAAAACACGTACAGAGGAGGTTTATACGCTTGATGCTTCGCGTAACTTCCTACTACAAAGAAGTGAAGAACTGAATCATTAATCCTTGAATAGCTTTTTAAAGAAATCGTCGAGATCCTCATTAAGTCCCTGCATTAAGTCGGGGTCTATGATTACAGTCTCGTCATCAACTAGATAAAGTTCAGCAACAGACTCCTTGTCTTCATTCTCAAGAACAAACGAGAAAGGTTTAAGTATTGACATGTTTTCTACAGTGTCCTTCATCTTTTCGAGACACTTACGGAATACAGCAGGAATCTGCTCAAAGAATTTGTCGTCTGTGTTGTCTATCCAGTCTTCGATGATACAACGGTTCAGTTCCTCATCGTTATCGTCGAAAGCCATTAGTTCACCAGTTTCCTGTGTTACACGGAAGTGGATATCTGTCATAACGCTAGCTTCCTCAGATGGAGGAAATTTGTCGGCAATCTTGCGGATAGCACGCTCGATTTGCTGGATAGTCAATTCGGTCGTCTTCATTTTTATTTCTAATTTTTTGGCAAAAGTATAAAAAATCTTTTGTAATTGCAAACGATTACGATTATTTTTGCTAAAAATACTGCAAATCGCTTGTTTTATTCGGTAGATTATAGTACCTTTGCAAAATGTAAAGTCTACATAGCAAATCGATGAGTAATAAGATTTCACACTTGGGTACTATAAAGAGCATTGCTGACGGCTGCATCAAGGTGCAGATAGTCCAGACGTCGGCATGTACGGCTTGTAAGGTGGCAAGTCACTGCAATGCTGCTGAGAGTAAGGTGAAGGTAGTTGATGTGCTCTGTAGTGATACGAAAGACTATACCATTGGTCAGCAGGTAACTGTATGGGCATCAAAGGATGTGGCCAATCGAGCATTACTGTTAGGTTTCGGAGTACCTTTTTTATTATTAATTAGTGTGCTGATGATTTCGCTAAAGTTGATTGGCAATGAAGGTATTTCGGCCTTGGTAGCACTTGGTTCGTTGATGCCTTACTATTTGGTATTATGGCTGTTGAAGGACAGAATCCAGAATACGATTTCTTTTAATATTGAAGTTTAATATAAATGTAGTAACTAAAACAAATAGAAGTATTTATGAATTTTATCTTGATTGCAGTAATTGTACTTGGAGCTATCGGACTGATAGCTGCTATTGTGCTTTTTGCCGCCTCCAAGAAGTTTGCCGTCTATGAGGATCCGCGCATTGCACAGGTGGGCGAACTGTTGCCTGGTGCCAATTGCGGAGGATGTGGATTCCCAGGATGTAGCGGTATGGCCGATGCACTAGTTAAAGGTGCCGATTCAGGCAGTCTTGACGGGCTGATGTGTCCTGTGGGTGGAGCCGAGACTATGGGGCAGGTGGCCGACTTGCTTGGTCTTACCATAGCAAATCGCGAGCCTATGGTGGCAGTAGTGAGATGTAATGGAACCTGCGAGCATCGTGCTAAGATAGCCGAGTATGCCGGTCTGCGCACATGTGCAGCAATGCATGCCTGTGGTGCTGGCGAGACAGCCTGCGGATATGGTTGTCTGGGATGTGGTGACTGCGAGGCAGCATGCCAGTTTGAGGCCATCCACGTAAATCCTGAAACCGGAATTCCTGAGGTTGATGACGACAAGTGCACTTCGTGTGGAGCTTGTGTAAAGGCATGTCCACGCAACATCATTGAACTCCGTAAGAAAGGTCCGAAGAACCGCCGTGTATTCGTAAGTTGTGTGAACAAGGACAAGGGTCCTGCAGCTATGAAGGCTTGTGCGGTTAGTTGTATTGGATGTGGTAAGTGCGAGAAGGTGTGTAACTTCGGTGCCATCACCGTCGAGAACAATCTGGCTTACATCGATCACGAGAAATGTCGCCTGTGTCGTAAGTGCGTAACGGTTTGTCCGAAGCATGCCATCATTGATGTGAACTTCCCAACTCCGGCACCTACACCT
This sequence comes from uncultured Prevotella sp., assembly GCA_900322175.1. Classification (GTDB taxonomy): domain Bacteria; phylum Bacteroidota; class Bacteroidia; order Bacteroidales; family Bacteroidaceae; genus Prevotella. Next base: position 15,444 of record ONYZ01000037.1, on the reverse strand, counting down.
AAGCCAAAAGAACCACAAAAAGAAGAGGAGGCAACAGCATGAAAATCAGGACATTTAGCATAGGTGGAATACACCCACAAGAGAATAAACTCACCCACGAAGTAGCAACCAAGGTAGCAGCCCTGCCTAAGCAAGCTATTTTTCCACTGAGCCAGCACATTGGCGCTCCTGCAAAACCGGTGGTAAAGAAGGGCGATAAGGTAAAAGTGGGTACAATGATAGCCGAGGCAGGAGGATTTGTTTCTGCTCCTATTTTCTCGTCGGTCAGCGGTACAGTATTCAAGATTGATACAGCCATCGACGCTACAGGTTATCGCAAGCCAGTCATTATTATTAATGTAGAAGGCGACGAGTGGGAGGAGAGTATCGACCGCAGTGACAAACTGGAGTTGGTCGAGGCTCATCCCGAGCTTACACCCGAAGATATTGTAAACCGTATTAAAAATGCCGGTGTAGTAGGTATGGGAGGAGCTTGTTTCCCCACATTCATTAAGCTAACACCGCCACCAACCGCTAAGGCTGAGTGTGTGATTATTAATGCAGTGGAATGCGAACCATATATCACAGCCGACTATCGACTAATGATGGAACATGCCGACGAGATATTGATTGGCTTACAACTTCTGATGATAGGTGCTAAGGTTACCAAAGGATATATTGGTATTGAGACCAATAAACCTAAGGCCATCGAACTATTGACAGAAAAATGTGCTAAGAAGTTCAACGGAACTAAGTTTCAAGTAGAGGTGGTTCCACTTATGCAACGTTACCCGCAAGGCGGCGAGAAGCAGTTGGTTGATGCTGTGATACAGCGTCAGGTGCCAGCTCCACCAGCCATCCCTGTAAACGTAGGTGCAATCGTGCAGAATGTAGGTACAGCCTTCGCTGTCTATCAGGCAGTGATGAAGAACAAGCCTCTGTTTGAGAGATATACCACTGTGACAGGTAAGAAATTGGCTAATCCCGGAAATTTCTTGGTTCGTATGGGTACGCCTATGATAGATTTGATAGATACCTGTGGCGGTATGCCCGAGGGCGACAACAAGCTGTTGGCCGGTGGACCTATGATGGGTAAGGCACTTACATCTACCGAAGTGCCCATCTGCAAGGGCACCAACTCCGTTACAATCATCAGCGACGACGAAGCCCGCCGTAAGGAGCCACAGCCATGTATCCGCTGTGCCAAGTGTGTAGGTGTATGTCCGATGGGACTTGAGCCGTATCTGTTGGCAAAACTCTCGGAGGTTAAGAACTGGGAGCGCGCCGAGAGCGAGGATATCGTCAGTTGTATTGAGTGCGGCTCTTGTCAGTACACTTGTCCTGCACATCGTCCGCTGCTCGACAACATCCGCTTGGGTAAGAGTACGGTAATGGGCATTATTCGCGCTCGCGCCGCTAAAAAATAAAATGTTTAATCTTTAATGCTTAACGTTTAATGTCTAAGTTAATAGTTTCATTATCGCCACACGCTCATAGCCGTGATTCGATAGAACGCAACATGTATGGAGTCATCATAGCCTTGATGCCTGCATTACTTGCTTCGTTCTATTTCTTTGGCTTGGGTTCGGTTATCGTAACCACTACCAGTGTGGCTGCCTGCTGTTTCTTTGAGTGGGCTATCTGCAAATATATCTTGAAGAAGAAGGAGAACACGCTGCTCGACGGATCGGCTGTGATTACCGGTCTGCTGCTGGCGTTCAACCTGCCATCAAATCTGCCCATTTGGATTATCCTGATAGGTGCTCTGTTTGCCATTGGTGTGGCTAAACTTACGTTTGGCGGTTTGGGTAACAATATTTTCAACCCTGCATTGGTAGGTCGTGCTGCTTTGCTGGTTGCATTTCCTGCCCAAATGACCACATGGCCTAAGATTGGGCAGTGGGATACTTATCTTGATGCCGAGACTGGTGCCACGCCGCTGTCGATTATCAATTCGGCCATCCGTACAGGCGATGCGTCGGTTCTTGATCAGCTGCCTTCATCGTTCGACCTCCTGCTGGGGTCTAGTTCTGGTGGTGCTGGTGCCATGGGCGAGATTTGTGCCTTGGCTCTATTGATGGGGCTGGCGTTTATGCTTTACAATCGCATTATTACCTGGCATATTCCGGTGTCCATTCTCGGTACAGCGTTTGTGTTGTCAGGTCTGCTGCATTTGGCCAATCCAGTTTACCCTGATCCTATCTGCGTGCTGCTTACCGGTGGTATGATGCTTGGTGCCATCTTTATGGCTACCGACTATGTCACATCGCCAATGACGCCTAAGGGGCAGATCATTTATGGTGTGGCCATCGGATTCCTTACCGTGGTTATCCGCAACTGGGGTGCTTATCCCGAGGGCATGTCGTTCGCTATTCTCATTATGAATGCGTTCACTCCGCTGATTAACAATTATGTAAAACCAAAACGATTCGGGGAGGCTTCGAAGAGTTAAGAATTTAGAATTAAGAATTATGAAGAAGCTTGAATCTACATTACTTAATATGGTGCTGGTACTTACATCCGTAGCAGTCATCATGGGTGGCATCCTCGCACTCGTTAATCATCTGACCGAGGGGCCTATTGCTGATCAGAAAGCCACTGCACTGGCTGATGGTATCAAGACTGTGATGTGTGTAGGCGATCTGAAGGTGGCAAAGACCGACACCGTGAAGCAGAACGACGCCAAGGGCAAGGAACTTACATACATAGTATATAATGTGTGCGACGCTAAGGGCAACGACCTGGGTGCAGCCGTAGAATCGACCACCAGTGGTTTTGGTGGTGACCTGAAGGTGCTGGTAGGTTTCAACACTGAGGGCAGCATCCTTGGTTACACTCTGCTTGAGCATGCTGAGACACCAGGACTTGGTGCCAAGGCCGACAACTGGTTCCAGAAGGGGCAGAAGGGCGACATCATTGGTAAGGTGCCAGCCGAACCTCTGACCGTATCTAAGGATGGCGGACAGGTTGATGCCATCACCGCATCTACTATCACTAGCCGTGCGTTCCTGTTGGCTGTTAACAATGCTTATAATGCTTACAAAGCCACCCCGACTGCTGATGCAGAGACGGGAGCCACTCAACAGCAGGTAAAGAATTAAGAATTTAGAGTTTAGAGATATGAGTTATATAAGTATTATCAAGAATGGCATCGTAAAAGAGAACCCAACGTTTGTACTGATGCTAGGTATGTGTCCTACGCTGGCCACTACCACCTCGGCCATTAACGGCATGTCGATGGGACTTGCCACTATGGCAGTACTTATCTGCACCAATTTCGTCATTTCGTGTCTGAAATCAGTCACTCCCGATAAGGTCCGCATTCCTGTGTTTATCGTGGTGATTGCAGCCTTTGTTACCATTCTGCAGATGGTCATCAAAGCATATCTGCCCGATGTCGACAAATCTTTGGGATTATTCATCCCGCTGATTGTGGTCAACTGCGTTATCCTGGGACGTGCCGAGGCATTTGCTGCCAAGAACTCGCCTGTAGCTTCGCTGTTTGATGGTATCGGTATTGGCCTTGGATTCACACTCGGACTTACTCTTCTCGGTTTGTGTCGTGAGTTGCTCGGTGCCGGTTCTGTCTTCGGACTTACACTTGTCCCCGAGACTTACAACATCCTGCTCTTTGTGTTGCCTCCAGGTGCGTTTATCACCCTTGGCTTCCTGATTGCCATTGTTAACAAACTGCGCAATGCATAATGTTTAATGTTTAATCTTTAATGTTTAATCATTTATGGAGTATATACTTATTTTTATTAGCGCCATATTTGTCAACAATATCGTATTGTCGCAGTTCCTTGGCATCTGTCCGTTCCTCGGCGTATCCAAGAAGATTGAAACATCGTTAGGTATGTCGGCAGCAGTAGCATTCGTGCTCACGCTGGCCACCATCGTTACCTGGCTGGTTCAGAAATATGTGCTCGATGCATTCGGACTGCAGTATTTGCAGACGATAGCTTTCATTCTTGTGATTGCTTCGCTGGTTCAGCTGGTCGAGATTGTTCTCAAGAAGGTGTCGCCCGCACTCTATCAGGCATTGGGCATCTTCCTGCCGCTCATCACCACCAACTGTGCTGTGCTGGGTGTAGCTATTCTGGTTATTCAGAAAGACTTCAACCTGTTGCAGTCTGTGGTCTATGCATTCTCTACTGCCATCGGCTTCGGACTGGCACTCACCGTGTTTGCCGGAATGCGCGAGCAGTTGGAACTCACCAATATTCCAAAGGGCATGCAGGGTATGGCCATTGTCATGCTATCGGCCGGTCTGCTCAGTCTGGCGTTTATGGGATTCTCGGGTGTCGATGGAGGCCTGAAGATACTATTCGGCATCGACTAAAATACTACTGATTACTAAAAAGAGTCCGAACTATTTTGTAGTTCGGGCTTTTTTGTTTAACTTTGCCACCGAAAATGTAATTCTGTAAAGAAATGAAGATTGGAGATAAAGTAAGATTCCTGAGCGAAGTAGGCGGCGGAAAGGTTGCCGGTTTTCAGGGCAAGAACATAGTGCTGGTGGAAGACGAGGACGGATTCCAGATGCCGATGATGATAAACGAGGTGGTAGTAGTGAGCGACGATGAGAGTTACGAGACCACTCGTATGGTTGAATCAAAAGCCAAGGCTCAACACGCAGTCGTCGAAGAGGAAGAACCCGAGATTGAGCCTGCCGATCGTCCTATCACTTTCAAACCCAAACCCGAGGAGCGCAAGGGCGGCGACAAGCTCAGCGCATACCTGGCCTTTGTGCCGATGGATATCAAGGAACTGTCGCAGAGCCGTTTTGAGACATACATTGTGAACGACTCAAACTACTATATGCGTTATGTCTATATGACAGCCGAGGGTAGCGCCTGGAAGCTGAGAGCCGAGGGCGAGATTGAACCCAACTGCAAGGAGTTTATAGAGGAGTTCGGTCGCGAAGAACTAAACGACTTCGAGCACTGCTGCCTGCAGATTATCGCCTACAAGCGCGACAAGCATTACCTGCTCAAGACACCAGTCAACGCCCAGGTGCGTGTAGATACCGTTAAGTTCTACAAGCTGCACGCCTTCCGCGAGAACGACTTCTTTGAGCAGCCCGCACTCATTTATACTCTGATAGAAAACGACGTACAAAAAGTTAAGCTATGAAATACGGTTTTGTTAACGTGGCAGCTGCAGTGCCCACGGTCAAAGTGGCAGATGTTGAATACAATGTGCAGCAAGTTGAGAGTCTGATTGCTCAGGCTGAGGATCAAGGGGTAGAGATTATCGTCTTCCCCGAACTCTGTATCACCGGCTATTCATGTCAGGATCTGTTCAAGGAGCAGTCGCTTCTGGATCATGCCGAGGAGGGTATAGTAAAACTGCTCGACTTCACCCGCAAACTCGATATTATTTCGATAGTTGGTCTGCCTGTAGTGGTTAACGGTCTGCTGTACAACTGCGCAGCAGTCATTCAGAGCGGCACTCTGCTCGGTATTGTTCCTAAGGTTTATCTGCCCAACTACGGCGAGTTTTACGAGAAACGCTGGTTTGCATCTTCGCAGGACCTAAATCCTTCCGAGATATACTTTGCCGGCAGTCCGGTACACGTATCGGCCGAACCACAGGTGTTCGTTACCTGCGACGGTGTGAAGTTCGGTATCGAGATTTGCGAGGACGTATGGGCGCCCACACCACCAAGCAACAATCTGGCACTGGCCGGTGCCGATATCATATTCAATCTCTCAGCCAGCGACGAACTCATTGGCAAGCATGCTTACCTCAAGTCGCTGCTGTCTCAGCAGAGTGCCCGCATGATCAGCGGCTACATATATGCCAGCTGCGGATTCGGCGAGTCTACTCAGGATGTGGTTTATGGCGGCAATGCTATCATTTTCGAGAACGGCCGACTGCTTGAAGAGGGCAGTAGATTCTCGCTGCAGCCACAGCTCAAGATGTGCCAGATTGATATCGAGGCACTGCATGTAGAGCGCCGCACCAATACCACATTTATCAATGCCCAGCGCGGTGCCAGTGCCCGTGTGATAACTTGCAAACAGACGTCAACCCGCGATTTCAACCTGTTCCGCAAGGTCAATCCATACCCATTCATACCCACGACTGAAAAAATGCAGGAGTCGTGCGAGGAGATACTGAATATCCAGGTGATGGGACTGGTTAAGCGCATGTACCATATCCACGGACAGAAGGCTGTGATAGGTATCAGTGGTGGACTCGATTCTACCTTGGCCCTGCTGGTAACCGTTAAAGCGTTCGACAAACTCGGACTTGACCGTAAGGGTATCATTGGTATTACTATGCCAGGATTCGGTACTACCGACCGCACTTATAACAACGCCATCAAACTGATGCAGGCACTCGGTGTCACCATCCGCGAGATTAGTATTGCTGCGGCTGTCATTCAACATTTCAGCGATATCAATCACGATTCCAGTATCCACGATATAACATACGAAAACTCGCAGGCACGCGAGCGCACGCAGATATTGATGGATGTGGCCAACCAGGAGAATGCTATCGTGGTGGGCACAGGCGACCTGTCGGAACTTGCACTGGGCTGGGCTACATACAATGGCGACCACATGTCGATGTATGGTGTTAATGCCGGAGTGCCCAAGACTCTGATTCGCTATCTTGTAAAATATGTGGCTGGCGAGATGGCAACCGAGACGCTGCTTGATATCGTCGACACACCTATTTCGCCCGAGCTGATACCAGCCGACGAGCAGGGCAATATCAAGCAGAAGACCGAAGACCTTGTAGGTCCTTACGAACTGCACGATTTCTTTATTTATTACTTCATGCGCTATGGCTTTGGACCAAAAAAGATATTCCTGCTGGCCAAACGGGCCTTCTGCATAGCGCCCTGCGACAGACTTGCGCTGTATGATGAGGAGACTGTTAAGAAGTGGCTTACCACGTTCTGCCGCCGATTCTTCAATCAGCAGTTCAAGCGTTCGTGTCTGCCCGATGGACCTAAGGTGGGTAGTGTCAGTCTGTCTCCCCGCGGCGACTGGCGAATGCCTAGTGATGCATCATCCGCACTTTGGTTAAAAGAATGCGAAGGCCTTGCTTAAGCGAGAGCAATGCCAAGCATGCTTGAGCTTTGCCGAGCGTGAGAGGGTTCGATGCGAAGCATCAAGCCTGTAAAGGTGAAAGGGTGAAAAAAAAAGATGGACTAGCAAAACGCTAGTTCATCTTCTTTTAATGTGATATGTATCGTGTCGCCTGGTTGTTTATCGCCGTTCACGATTATATCGCTTATTCCGTCCTCCAGATAGTTCTGTATGGCTCGCTTCAGTGGGCGGGCACCAAACTGCACATCGTACCCCTTGGTGGCCACAAACTCCTTGGCCTCGTCGCTCAGGTCGATGTGATAACCTATCTGTTCTATACGTTTGTACAGTCCCTTCAGCTCTACATCGATAATACGCTTGATAGCGTCCAGATCCAACTGGTCAAAGGTGATAATCTCGTCAAGACGATTCAGGAACTCAGGTGAGAACTGCTTCGATAGAGCCTTCTGTACTATGTCGCGTGCGTACTGCTTATCCTTGTCGTTCTTCATCAGTCCGTTGCTGGCCGATGCACCGAAACCTACACCGCGGCCAAAGTCCTTAAGCTGACGTGTACCGGCGTTAGATGTCATGATAATCACCGTGTTGCGGAAGTCCACCAGTCGACCGTTTCCATCCGTCATTCTACCCTCGTCGAGCACCTGTAGCAGTAGGTTGAACACGTTGGCATGAGCCTTCTCGATTTCATCCAACAGCACGATAGAGTAGGGGTGCCGGCGCACACGCTCGGTTAGTTGTCCGCCCTCGCCGTAGCCCACATATCCTGGAGGCGCACCTATCAGTCGTGATGTATTGAAGCTCTCGGTATATTCGCTCATGTCGATACGTATCAGTGCATCGCTGCTTCCGAACATAAACTCAGCCAGCTTCTTGGCCAGATATGTCTTACCCACACCAGTAGGACCGAGGAACATAAACACACCGATGGGGTGGTTAGGCTCTTTCAGTCCTACGCGGTTACGCTGGATGGCCTTCACCATCTTGTCGATGGCAGCATCCTGGGCGATAACGTTGTTCTTCAGTTCTACGGCCATGCCCTTTAGTCGTATGCCTTCTTGCTCTGCCATACGCTGGGCAGGCACACCGGTCATCATCGATACCACCTCGGCCACCTGGTCGGCGTCCACTATCAGTTGTTCGCCACTCTCGCCGTTGGCCCAGCGCTCGTTTAGCTTCTCCAGTTCCTTGTCAAGCACCACCTGACGGTCGCGATAGCCGGCAGCCAGTTCGTAGTTCTGATTCTTCACCGCCTGCGATTTCTTCTCTTTTACCTCAGCCAGTTCCTTCTCCTTCTCGATTATCTCGGGTGGCATCTGCGAATTGCCCAGATGTACCTTCGAACCTGTCTCGTCGAGCGCATCGATAGCCTTGTCGGGCATGAATCGGTCTGTCACGTATCGGTCTGTCAATTTGACACAAGCCTCCAGTGCCTCGTCGGTGTACTTCACGTGGTGATGCTCCTCGTAGCGGTCCTTGATATTGTGCAGTATCTGCAGCGTCTCCTCGTTGGTGGTTGGCTCTACCTGCACCTTCTGGAATCGGCGCTCCAGCGCACCGTCCTTCTCTATGCTCTCACGGTACTCATCCAGCGTGGTGGCACCGATGCATTGTATGGTGCCGCGGGCTAGTGCTGGCTTCATGATGTTGGCTGCATCCATACTGCCAGGGGTTGAACCCGCACCGATGATGGTGTGAATCTCGTCGATGAATACGATTATATCAGGGTTTGCTTCAAGCTCTTTCATCAGAGCCTTCAGTCGCTCCTCAAACTGTCCGCGATACTTGGTACCGGCCACCACGCCCGTCATGTCTAGCGTGTATATCTTCTTGCCGAACAGCATAGGGCTACAGTGTCGCTTGTCTATCAGTTGTGCCAGTCCTTCCACGATAGCACTCTTACCCACACCTGGTTCACCTATCAGTATCGGGTTGTTCTTCTTGCGGCGTCCCAGTATCTCTACTATGCGCTGTATCTCGCGCCCACGACCCACACATGGGTCCAACTTACCCAGAGCAGCAGCCTTAGTCAGGTCGGTACCGAAGCTGTCCAGTACAGGTGTCTTCGAGTTTTGTTTCTTCTGTGTGGTAGTGGTGCTCTGCCGATTGTTGCTGGCACCCTTGCCACTGCCGGTCTGTTCGTATTCCTCCTCGTCCTCGTCGGGCAGTCCGATACCATTGTTCACGTTGTTGCTTACATTGGTATTCTTTGGCGAGAACAGTATGGCTATAGCGTCATCGTATGTCATATTGTTCATTTCTAATACTTGTTTTGCCCCGTTGTTGGCCATGTCGTGCAGAATGGCCAGCAGCAGGTGCTGTTCCTCTATTTTTGCGGCGTGCTGTATTCTAGCTTCCAGCACAGCCAGTTTCAGTACATTACTTGCTTTCTCGTTTAGTGTCAGGTCGGTGGTGTGTATCGGCTCCGACAGTTCGTCCTCCCTTACTCTCATCTCCAGTTCAGTTTTTACCGTCTGCAGGTTCAGTTCCAAGCGCTTAAACAGGTCGATCACCGGCCCGTCCTTGGTTCGCAGTATTCCCAGTAGCAGGTGCTCGGGTCCAACTGATCGGCTGGCCAGTCGTGCTGCTTCCTCGCGCGAGTAGGCAAGTATTTCTGATAGCTTTGGCGAAAATTGTGTCGTCATCTATTCTACTTTTCTATTGTTAATTCTATACCTATTTTATATATCCTGTGCAAAGATACAACAATTCTTGCAAACTTCGTGCCATAAAATCGAAATTTTTTCCACTAAAATAGCTTAAAAGGTTTGGTGGGTTGCGGATTTTTTAGTACCTTTGCACGGTTTAAAACGGTTAAAAACGCGCCAGCGGGCTTAAAAATGCCCTTAAACGCGAAATTTGAAAAAAATAAAAGAATAAAAAATAAGAGATGGATCAAACATTCGACAACGACAGAATTATTAAGATCAACATCGAGGAAGAGATGAAATCGAGCTACATCGATTACTCTATGTCAGTAATCGTGGCACGCGCTCTGCCCGATGTTCGCGACGGCTTCAAGCCCGTTCATCGCCGTATTCTCTACGGTATGATGAACATCAACAATGTATCTACCCAGCCTTACAAGAAGTGCGCCCGCGTAGTAGGTGAGGTGCTTGGTAAGTACCACCCACACGGCGACTCTTCAGTATATGGTGCCTTGGTACGTATGGCACAGGATTGGAACATGCGTTACACGCTGGTTGACGGTCAGGGTAACTTCGGTTCGGTAGATGGCGACTCGCCAGCTGCCATGCGTTACACTGAGTGCCGACTCTCTAAGATGGGTGAGCATATCATGGACGACCTCGAAAAGGAGACCGTCGATATGGCGCCCAACTTCGACGACTCGCTCGAAGAGCCTACCGTGATGCCTACCAAGATTCCTAACCTGCTGGTTAACGGTGGTAACGGTATCGCCGTAGGTATGGCTACTAATATGCCTACCCACAACCTGGGCGAGGTGATTGATGGCTGCTGTGCCTATATCGACAATCCTGACATCGATACCGATGGCCTGATGCAGTTTATCCCCGGTCCTGATTTCCCAACAGGCGCATATATCTATGGTCTGCAGGGTGTGAAGGACGCTTACGAGACTGGTCGCGGACGCATCGTGATGCGTGCAAAGGCTGAGATTGAGACTGGCGAGACTCACGACAAGATTGTTGTAACAGAAATTCCATACGGTGTAAACAAGGCCGACCTGGTGGCTTACATCGCTGACCTGGCCAACCAGCACAAGATTGAGGGTGTGGCCAACGTGAACGATGAGTCGGGCCGTCAGGGTATGCGTATCGTGGTGGATTGCAAGCGTGATTGCAACGCCAACGTACTGCTCAACAAGCTGTTTAAGATGACAGCCCTACAGAGCTCATTCTCAGTCAATAACATCGCTCTGGTCAAGGGTCGTCCGCGCCTGCTCTCACTCAAGGAGTGCGTAAAATATTTCGTAGAGCACCGCCACGACGTAACCATCCGTCGCACCCAGTACGATCTGCGCAAGGCTCAGGAGCGTGCACACATACTGGAGGGCTTGATCATTGCAGTAAACAATATCGACGAGGTTGTACATATTATTCGCAACAGTAAGACCCCAACCGACGCTCAGCGTAACTTGGAAGCTCGCTTCGAGCTCGACGAGTTGCAGAGTAAGGCTATCGTAGATATGCGCCTGGCACAGCTCACAGGTCTGCGTGTAGACCAGCTGCATCAGGAGTACGACGACCTGCAGAAGCTCATCGCCGAGTTGCAGGAGATTCTTGATAACCCAGAGCGCTGTAAGGAGGTAATGAAGCAGGATCTGCTGGAGGTCAAGGAGAAGTATGGCGACGAGCGCCGCACCGAGATTATCCCATTCGACCACGAGTTTAATGCCGAGGACTTCTATCCAGACGATCCCGTAGTCATTACTATCTCGCACATGGGCTACATCAAGCGCACACCGCTGTCAGAGTTCCACGAGCAGAGCCGTGGCGGCATGGGCTCGAAGGCTGCACGCCACCGCGACAACGACTTTACAGAGTATATCTATCCTGCCACCATGCACAACACGCTGCTGTTCTTCACCCAGAAGGGCCGCTGCTACTGGCAGAAGTGTTACGAGATACCAGAGGGCGACAAGAACTCTAAGGGCCGCGCCATCCAGAATATGCTAAACATCGATCCCGACGATTCGATCAATGCAGTTCTGCGCATCAAGAACTTCAACGACGAGGAGTTCCTCAACTCTCACTTCGTGGTATTCGCCACCAAGCAGGGTATCATCAAGAAGACCTGTCTGGCAGCATATAAGAATGTACGCGCAGCCGGTGTGATAGCTATCAACGTCAACGAGGGCGACGAGGTGGTAGGCGTACGACTGACAAACGGTCACAACGAGCTGTTGCTGGCCAACCGCAACGGCCGTGCTGTCCGCTTCGACGAGAATGCCGTTCGCACCATGGGCCGTGTTTCTACCGGTGTTATCGGTATGCGACTGGACGATGGCGACGACGAGGTAGTAGGACTGGTATGCGTAAACGATCCTCAGACCGAGACTATCATGGTAGTCAGCGAGAACGGCTACGGCAAGCGCTCTGAGGTAGAGGACTATCGTAAGACTCTCCGTGGTACCAAGGGTGTTAAGACACTCGCCATCACCGAGAAGACCGGCCGACTGGTAGCTATCAAGGTGGTGACCGACGAGAACGATCTGATGATTATTAACAAGAGCGGTGTACTTATCCGCCTGAAGGTGGCCGATGTTCGTGTGATGGGCCGTGCCACCCAGGGTGTGCGCCTGATCAATCTGGCCAAGAAGAACGACGTGATAGCCAGCGTATGCAAGGTGATGCACTCACAGGCCGAGGAAGAGGACATCGAGGAGGCAGAGATAGCCGACGAGGCTACTGCTAAGGGCGCTCCTGCGGAGACAGCACCCGAGACTCAGGATTAAACCATCAGGCACCTGATACGTCAAACGAGAAAATGACAATCAATAAATAATTAATGGTATAACCAATTTTTTTTAAAGCGTATGAAAAAGTTATTCATGATGGCAGTGATGATGGTAGCCAGTGCTACCGCATTTGCCGGTGACAGTGACGCCCTGAAGGCTATCCTCAAGGCAAAGACCTATGCAGAAGCTGAAGCACTCGTTAAGAGCAGCGTAAGTTCTCTGGCTAACGATGCCGAGAAGGCTAAGGCGTATAACAAGCTGGTTGACCTGGCTATGGCTCAGTTTGATGCCCAGAACACCATCCAGACCGAGAACCAGCTAGCCAAGCAGATGGGTAAGGAAGAGAAGCCTATTGACCAGAAACTGATGAACGAGATGGCTTACAATGCTATCGTAGCAGCTATGGAGTGCGACAACTACGACCAGAAGCCCAACGAGAAGGGCAAGGTAGCTCCTAAGTTCGACAAGAAGAATGCCCAGCGCCTGTGGTTTGCTCCACGCAACACACTGGTTAACGCCGGTCAGGAAGCAGCTCAGAATAATGACAACGTTACAGCACGCAAGTACTGGCAGTTGTTTGTTGAGAGCGATGCTGCTCCTTTGTTCAAGGATCAGAACCGCGACCAGCAGAAGTCTTTCTTCGGTCAGGTAGCCCGTTTCGCCGCTATCTATGCTTATCAGCAGAAGGATATGGCCGCAGCTCTTAAGCTGGCCGACGTAGCCATGAAGGATGAGCAGGAGTACGAGCAGGCTCTGAACCTGAAGGTTGAGATTCTGGGCAACGACCTGAAGACCAAGAACGACTCGGTGAAGTTTGTAGAGAACCTGAAGGCCATCTACGCCGACCACAAGGTTGACGGTGTGATGGAGAAGATCTACAACGTGCTGCTGGGTCTGGGTCAGAAAGCCGACGCTATCAAGGTGCTCGACGATGCTCTGGCTGTCAATCCTAACAACTTTGTAGCTCTGGCCGACAAGGGTCTGTCGCTGCTGGGCGACGAAAAGGCCGAAGAGGCTGTGAAGTGCCTTACTAAGGCTTTCGAACTTAAGCCCGACAACGCCATTATCGCTACCTATGCTGGTACAGCTTACAGCGTACAGGCTCAGAGCATAGAGGATGCCGCCAAGAAGAAGGCTCTCTACAAGCAGGCTATCGATATGTTCGACAAGGCTAAGGAGCTCGACCCCGACATGCTGCAGGCTAAGTGGGGCTACAACCGCTACAACGCATACTACAACTACTATGGTGCCGATGCCCCTGAGACAAAGCAGGCTGAGCAGGAGTCACACTAATAATTAATCTACGATCAAGTATAAACCCCTGAGTATCGCAGGCCGTCAAGGCTTGCGATACTTCTTTTTCTTGTTTATGTTCAATGGGGTGCTGCCGGGGTAGACGGTGCTGTAGGCAGCGTCCAGTTCATCCAGTTTTACGTCTCGGGCACCTATGCCCATGCGTACCATCACGACGGCACGCAGCAGTTCGCGGTGCGGGCGAGGGTAGAGGCCGGGCGGCGGCAACTGGTCCATCCCCGACAGTTCGCTGATGCTGCATACCTGCCATATCAGATCGTCGGTGGCCTCGGGGCCAAACCATAGTTGTAACACCCTGCGTACGGTGAATCGCTTGCAGTTCAGCCGGCACAGGCGCCTTGTGCGCCCCAGCATACGCCAGAGCTGCGCAAAGCACTCATGATTATTCTGTATTTCCATCATTTCAAAGATCGATTTTGACACTCGTGACACTCATGACCTTATGACACTTTGCGATAGTGCGTAGCCTCGGTCTGGATGATCAGCCCCTGCTGTTTCCAGTTCTTCAGCATCTGCCGCACGCTGTTGCCGCTGATCGATGCACCCTTTACGGCTATCGACTGCTGCATGGCCTGCTCTACGGTGAACTGCGGGTCCAGCCGCTCGTAGATGGTGTCGTTCTTACCCATGCGCCGGCGCTCGCTGGTGCCCCTGTAGTTACGACTGGCAAAGGCGTTCTCTATGCGATCGCGGAAGTAGTACAGAGCGTTTTCCAGCAGTTGGTCGGCTATCACGTCGTAGGTGTCTAGCAATGCCGGTGTCTGTGCTTTCAGCAGCATGTCGCGCCACAGCGCGGGTTGCTGTTTCAGCTGCGTCTCGGCACCGGTCATCCCGTGTTTCTGTATCAGCTGTTCGCACACTCGGCACAACATCAGGCAGCACACCATGCGCTGGGTGGTCACACAGGTGCGGAATCGCTCGCGCGCCTTCACACGGTCGTCGTTCTTCATCGACTCCAGTCTTACCTTCTCCAGCCACTCGCGCCCTCGGGCCTCCAGCTTGGGCAGTACCACCTCGCCCTGCATCAGCGGCAGCAGGTGGGCTATCTGCTGTATGCGCTCGGTCTGTCTGCTGGTCAGCACGTACGGTGTGTCCTCCAGTGGGGCAAAGGTATTGTCGGGCGTCTGTGCCAGTGCTATACGACTTTGGAATCCGTCGGTGTAGTTGTTTACCACACGGTAGAGTGCGTCGGGCGTGCCGCACATGGTGACGTTCCACAGCAGTTGCTTGATGTGCACTGATACTGCATCCACGCTCTTGGCCTCGCGGTCGTATCTCGAGCCGTCGTAGCTCTGTCGTAGCAGCACCGAAAAGTCGCTCATCGATGATCGCCATTTCTGTGCTACGGTGTCGGCCTCGGGTGTGAACGAGAAGGCGTGCTTACCCTCGGCATTGGCCAGTCGCTCGGCCAGCTTGGCCACGGTGGTGTTCAGCGTGATGTAGCGCACCGGCAATTTGGGCTCTTCGGGCTGAGTCTTCTGATTCTTGGCAGCCTTCTTTTTGTTGGTATACTCCTGTTCCTGCATCAGATACATGGCGTCTAGTGCAGCCGTCTCGCTCATCCATGCCTCTACCACTGGGTCTATCGATCCCTTGCCGCTGGCAAAGTCGCCGGCTATGTACGATATCAGGTTCAGTCCGCGGCGA
>ONYZ01000022.1 GCA_900322175.1 uncultured Prevotella sp. | reverse complement strand
ATGCTTTTCTATACCACCAACAGGGCGTTGGCTGACATAGGAAAGGGACTGAATATTCAATATCTTAAACATGTCGCTTAATTTTGATTACATACTTAAATATTAACAAGTAAATATGAAAAAGATTATGATGACGTTGACCTGCGGTCGAGCCTGCTCACGCTCGACAAAACGAACGAGTTCGTTTGGTGCTCGCTTAATCGCAGCCTTCGCAGCCGTCCTTAGCTGCGCAATGACAATGACGGTATTCACCGCCTGTACCAATGACAACATTGACAACCCGATGCCACTGCCTGACCCCGAGGAAAAGTTGGCAGAGTACACAATTATGTACTACGGACATGGCGGCAGTAATAGAGAGTATTATTACCTTTCGAAGATAGGAGACTTCTACCATGCAGGCGAAGAGGCTTACAAGTATACTAATGTGGTGGTGCAGTACAAATTCTCTACTGCTGAGAACATGAAAGCCCAGGGTGGTTACGATGATAATACCTGCCAAGAGTTCGGCGGCAAGACCTCCCGCTGGGTCGTAAATCCCTCAAAGTCATTCCAAGAACAGGTCTACTCGCGCTCCAACATCTACGGAGCCGACAATGCCGACTACACCTGCGCCGACTCGCTGACGAACTTCATCAACTGGGCAGCCAAGGCCTGTCCCGCAAAGAAGTACATGCTTATCGTGCATGATCATGGCGGTGGCTACAGGCCTGATGATGATTTGCCGGAGAGCACCGGAGCCGGCACACGTGGTATGGTATATGACGATGGACGCGACCTCAAGCACTTCACCGTCAAGAGCTTCACCCGCGCCATCCGCCAGGCCGATGTCCATATAGAGACTCTCTTCATGGATGCTTGTCTGATGAACTGTCTGGAGTATCAGTTCGAGTTGCAGGATCTCTGTGACTATGTCATCGCTCCCACATACTCGAAGCCATCGATTGACGGTGCCTACAGAATGCTGCCCAAACTGCTAGGCCAGCCATCGGTGGACATCGAACAGGCACTGGACGACTACTGCAAGGCCTGCGTAGCAAGCTGGGATGAGGCATGGCACATTGACGAGACTACCCCGCTATATACCGATATGACCGTCACCCGCACTTCCAGCATCGCACATCTTGGCGAGATGCTCCGCGAGTTCACCGATCGTCTCTGCGATACATACCAGAATGGCACCGATGCCCAACGTCAGGCTATCGATAATTGTACGGCCAGTGCCGTCAAGGTGCAGCTGAACCGGCCCAACTATGATGCCATCAAATACGTCAAGTCTATCGTCAACGCCCTGCCCGAGGTCTATGGTGAAGCATTCTACAACCAGATGAAGGAAGCCTTCAACAACTGCATTGTAGCACAGTACTTCAGCAAGTACCTCACCGCCCACAACTACATGGTAGACTACAGCGTGCTGCTCGGGTTCCAAGGTGCATACGCGTACACATATTGGAGAAATGACGATGCTAACAGCTCACAGAAGCCAATCGCTGAAGTTATATATGCCGAGGACGGCAAAACATACATCTTCAAGGTTAGTCCCACTGACAATCCCGAATACTACGAATCGACATTCTTAACAGAAGACGATCCATGGGGTTCTACGCTGGCCGACACCTACGAGCAACTAGTCTTCGACCGCACCGTGGGTTGGAGCCGCTGGCTGCGCCTAAACAACCAGCATCCCAACTTGTTCTGTCCGAAAGACTTGAAGTTTGAGCTGCCTTGGCCGGAAGGGAAAAACGAAGTTGAATAATTAAATGTCTTTTTGCTTGTTTTTCCTGATATGAGACATATTTTTCCTCCAGTGAGACATCAGTTTAGGTGATAGTTTGTAACTTTGCAACCGAAATCAAACATTAATTATAAAATATCATAATTATGGCAACACTTACAAATGAACAGATTGAAGCCAAGAAACTGCAACTGAAACAGTTGGCTGAAGAGGCAGAGAAGTTGAAGAACGAATTAGTAGAGGCTGGTGCATGGCCCCTCGACGAGGATGATCTTGACAACGTGGCTGGTGGAATGTGGCAAGGAAGACATAAAGGTATCACACCAGAAGTTAAGAAACCTGTCTGAAGGCATTATTGTATAACATTTCATTAAGAGCTCTCGCTGATTGGCGAGAGCTCTTTGAATCTTCGGTGGTGACACTTCGAGTTGTGTGCCGTTTTTAACCCTTACCATAATTTCAGCCGCTTGTTCTTGGGGATGAAGAGTTTGTCGCCTTCCTTGATGCCAAAGGCCTCGTACCAGGCGTCGATATGGGGCAAGGCTCCGTTGACGCGCCAGCGGCCCTGAGAGTGGATGTCGCTGGTGGTGCGGTGACGCAACTCAGCATCAGTAATGTTTTGCGCCCAGAGGTTGGCGTATGACAGGAAGAAGCGCTGGTCGGAAGTAAATCCGTCGATGGTTGCGGGCGGCGTCTCGACAGCGTTGTGATAGGCTGTCACTGCCACCTGCAGGCCGCCGTGGTCGGCCAGATTCTCGCCGAGGGTCATGCGCCCGTTGGCGTGCAGACCCGGCAGTACTTCAATAGCGTCGAAGTAGTCGGCATACATGTCGGCCTTCTCCTGGAACTTCGCGGCATCGTCGGGTGTCCACCAGTCGTGCAAGTTTCCGTCCTTGTCGTAGAGGCGTCCCTCGTCGTCGAACCCGTGGGTCATCTCGTGGCCAATGACCACGCCAATGGCACCGTAGTTGATGGCGTCGTCTGCCTCCATATCGAAGAAGGGCGGTTGTAGGATGGCGGCTGGGAAGCAAATCTCGTTGGTGGTAGGCTCATAGTAGGCGTTGACGGTCTGTGGGGTCATCTGCCATTCGGTGGGGTCTACGGGCTTGCCTGCCTTACGCTTGACATTCTCTGCATTCCAGAAACGGTTACACTGGATAACGTTCTCCACGTAGGACTTGCTGTTGTCGATGTGTAAGGCACTCATGTCGGTCCACTTGTCGGGGTAGCCCACTTTCACAATGAAGGCGGCGAGCTTCTCCTTGGCTGCGGCTTTGGTGGTGGCACTCATCCAGTCCTGTGCGTCGATGCGCTGGGCGAGGGCTGACTGTAAGTTGCTGACCAACTTAAGCATGCGTTCCTTGGCGGCGGCAGGGAAGTACTTCTCGACAAACAGCTTGCCTACAGCCTCGCCCACCAGGTCGTCCATTTGCATCATGACACGCTGCC
Organism: uncultured Prevotella sp.; assembly: GCA_900322175.1. Lineage (GTDB taxonomy): Bacteria > Bacteroidota > Bacteroidia > Bacteroidales > Bacteroidaceae > Prevotella. The sequence goes on along the minus strand of ONYZ01000022.1, from coordinate 33,110 downwards.
ACAGGGGATAGTCCTGTTGACGGCCCGACAGCACGCGCCCGAAGAAATCGAAGTAGATAGCCTCTGTGGTGTCGTCCAGGAAATCGGCGTAGTCTATGATTTCTATCCACTCCATGTAGTCGCGATACTCGTCGGCACTCATCTCTGCCATGAGTTTATCGGCACCGGCACAGAATTCGGGCTGTCCTACTACGAGTTCCTGAATGTTAGCAGGCTGCACGCCCATGGCATTCATCAGTTTCTCCAGTTGAATGTGGGGATAGGCGGCGTTGAACTGAGTCAGCGACATCTTGTTGTAGTTGGCCTCGGGGTCGCGCAGTTCGGTATGCGAACGGCTCACCTTGGCCAACTCCGTCTCCATGTGCATGACGTTCTCCATCTTCTGCGAGGCTTGTTGTTCGGAGAATCCGAAGTGCAGGAACATCTTAGCGATGGTCTGTTTATAGGCCTCACGGATTTCGGCAGTGGCGGTGTCGAGGTAGTACTCTTTCTGCACCATCCCTATGCCGCCCTGTTTCACCTTCAGTATATTCATTTTGGAGTTCTTTTCGTCGGCGGCAAAACGGGGAGTGAGGAATGGGTAGAAGTTCTCTGGCACCAATTGCAGATGTATCTGGAACAACTGCTCCACAGTTGTGGCCTGCTCCATCTGCCTGATGATGGCCATCAGCGGCTCTACGCCCTGCTGGTTGCGGCGCTGGCTGTCCATGGCCATGCGGTAGAGGTCGGCCAACTTCTGCTCCGTGGATCCGGCGGCAAAGCTGCCAGTCTGCAAGTCGTCGAGGATGGCCTTGAGGCGCGTCTGGTTTTCTTCTTCCAACATTTCCATGGTGCCGTAGCGCGAATAGGCTGCCGGCAGAGGATTATTTTTCATCCATCCGCCGCAGGCATACTGATAGAAATCGTCACCAGGGCGGACGGACGTGTCGAGGTTCGACATATCAATGCCCGACGACTGCAGCCCCTGCTGCGTAGGATTGTCATCATTGTCGCTGCAGGCCGTGAAGCCTAGCGCCATGATGGCTACCGCCATCTGCAAGATATACTTTCTCGTCATCTTTTATTGTGGTTATTCCATGTTCTCTTTACTATCATCCGGCCAGGGCAACTCAAAGTTCAACTCTTTAGGACTGAACATGTTGGGATGCTGACGGTTCAGGCGTATCCATCGGTTCCAGCCCACGGCGCGGTCGAAGGCCAGTTGTTCGTACGTGTCGGCAAGCGTGGAGCCCCAAGGTTTGATGGGCCAATCCTCGCGGAAAACCATCTGGTAAGCGTAGGGGCTGTCTGTGGGTTCTAACCAAAATGTTAGAATCTCGCCGTCAGCGGTATAGACTTGCTCGGCGTATGGAAACTGTGTATTGGTCTCGGAATCCTTTTTCCAGAAGATGTAGGAGTATGTGCCCGCGTAACCTAGCAGCACACTATAGTCCACCATGAAGTCGTGGGCAGTGAGATAATTGCTGTAGTACTGTGCTACGATGCAATTGTTGAAGGCCTGCTTCATTTGATTGTAGAACTCTTCACCATAGACTTCGGGCAGTGCGTTGACGATAGACTTGATATATTTGATGACATCATAGTTGGGCTGGTTCAGCTGCACCTTTATGGTGCGTGCCGTGCAAGAGTCTATGGCCTGCCGCTGGGCATCGGTGCCGTTCTCGTAGGTGTTGCAGAGGCGGTCAGTGAACTGGCGCAGCATTTGACCTAGCGGTGCGATGCCGGCGGTGCGGGTGACGGTCAGGTCGGTATAGAACGGGTAGTCGTCAGAAATCCCTGCGTCAACTAAAGGCCTGTCCCAACTCTCCACGTCGGCCTTGCAATAGGCAGCCAGTGCTTTCTCGACATCCACCGAAGGCTGGCTAAACACTTCGGGCAGCACGTTCAGAGCACCACCCCAAGCGGGCATAGTATAGGTTGAGGCGATGACGTAGTCGCAAAGATCCTGTAGTTCGAACTGATATTCCAGGTTGTTCATCAGACAGGCCAGCATATAGATGGTCTCGAAGCGGACGTTGGCAGAGGCTACGGCGCGATGGAAGGTCTTGACGGTGAAGTGCTTCTTTTTGCCATTGGTCATGTAGCCGTCGTCGTAGAGCAGGCCGCGAGTGGTGGCGGGTGTGATCTCTGGTAACTCTTCGTCAGGCAGGTAGCCGCCGCCGTGGTCGTTCACGATTAGCATGTACTTCTTGGCTGGATATGCCTTGGCAGCCCAGTTGATGAAGTTGGTCAGCGAGTCGGGACAGGTGCAGTCGGCATTATCGGCTCCGTAGAGATTGGCTTGGCCGTAAGCCTGCTCCTCGAATGTTTTCGCGGGATCAACAACCCAGCGGATGGTCTTGCTGCCACAGTTCTCCGGGAACACGTCGAAGTCTTCTCTTTGTGTCTCCAGGTTTTCAGCAGTCGAGAATTTGTACTGCACCACCACGTTCACCTTCTCGTAGACTTCGGGATTAGCTTTGTAAAAGTCAGCAATCATCGGCAGGATGCAGCAATCTACATTGGCTCCGCCATTGGCATAGTAGAGGATGGTGTACTCAGCCAGTGACTCTGTCTCCGGCTGCGGCGTCGGGTTGTCGTCGTTGTCATTGGTGCAGGCGGTGAAGCCAAGCACCGCGACGGCCATCGCCATCAGATAGAAATACTTTTTCATTGTCGTTGATATTAAAATGATTGATTATTGTGCGTCAATTAGTCCGCCGCCACCGCTAGTGGGATTGCCCCAGGGCAGTCCTGTGTTGATGCGGAGGAAGTTGCCCCAGCCGGTCAGTTTATGGAAGGTACACTGCTCATAGCCCTCGCCGATGTTGCTCTTTATGGTACTTCCGGCTCCGATGAAGTCGTAATTGTAAAATACCTGGTGGTAGAGACAGACGCTTAGGCTGTAGTGATCAAGGTGCTGTACGCTCCAGTTGACGTCGGCACTTTGGAGGATGGCTTGGTCGAAGGCCAGCTTCATGTCCTGTGCGATGGTATTGAACTCGGTATCGCCTGTGTTTGCGGCCAGCTTGTCGGCATAGTCCTGAAGGTCGAAGAAAGGATAGTAGAAACTGTTATTGGGGTCATCGTCGTAGATAAGGAAGCGATATACCTGCTTGGTGGCGAGATCGATGGCTTCCTTTTGCGTGGGATAGAGGGCAATGAGACGGTCGGCCAGTCGGCGGGTGACGTCGATAATGCCGTCGAGTTCGCTGGTGCGCAGCAGTTTGAAGTCGCCGTTGACAGGTTTGTCTCTTCCATTATTGTAGCTGTCCTGCCATACGGGTGTGATTTCGTTGAGCATATAAGCGAAGGCATCCTCCACGTCATTCTTCTCGATGAGTCCCTTAACGAATTCCGTCAGTACCTCACCGCCGCTGCTGAGTTCATGAGCAGAGCAGGCGATGTACTCGGTCACGTCGCGCAACTCAGTCAGGGTCTCCATATTTCCCATCAGGCAGTTGTGGAAGAAGATGGCCTTCAATGGGGCGCGGCCTGTGGCCTTGATGGCTTGTGAGAGTTCGTACATATCCAACTGCTCGTGGTCATTCCATTCGTCGCCTATGACGCCTCGCGTTAAATCGGGATTTTCGTGGTACTTGCCGGGAATGTCACCCATGGGATTGAAACCGCTACCGTGGCCCCAGATGGCAAAGATGTACTCCTCAGCTGGGCAGAAGAGACTGCTTAACTCGATGAACTGGTGGATGGTATTGGGATCATAGAGCTTGGTGGCGATGGCCTGAGTGTTCATACCGAGCCCGTTTAATCCTTGCTCGTGCAGGTTGTTAAGGTCGGTCTCGCTATTCAGTTCAAACCATACGATGTCACCGTCATCGGTCACCTGACTGCTGGTGTTTTGGCCATACTTGTAGAGGACAGCCACGCGCACCTTGCTCCCGTCCTTCAGGTAGGGCCTGAGTTGCTCCCAGAATCCCTGCTCGATAATCCAGTCCATATTGCCGCCGGCGTTGCCATAGACGAATACGGTATAGCGGGCTTGGGTGCCGGGCACCTTTAGCAGCTCGCGCTTGCTCCACTCGTCGAACTGTGCGGTCTTCGTGGCATCGGCCTTATCGAAGGTTATCACGCTGCCGGAGTCCATCGTCAGTTTGCCGTCAACAATCTGATACTTAGCATCCCACGGGCCGTCATCCATAGTGATGGTCATGTTGCTGTATTCAGCAGTATAGGTAAACGACTGACGTTGAAGGGCGATAGGTTCCTCGCCCGCCAAGAAGTACACGTCGCATACGCCCGTGCCGTCTTCGTTGAACGTCCATACGTTCCACGACTTGCCGTAGTTCCACAGAGAGAAAGTCTTGCCCGAGAGGTCGCCCACCCATGTGCCCACAAGAGCCTTGGGGTCAATAGGATTCAGCGTCGGGTTGTCGTCGTTGTCGGTGCAGGCGGTGAAGCCCAGCGCCATGATGGTCATTGCCATCAGAAAAAGAATCTTCTTCATAGTTGTTAATTTTTTTATATGATTACTATTGTATCCATATTATTATAAGTATACAATGACAGCCACTAACACCAGTACTACCACGATGAAGGAGGCGGCGAGGGCTACACTGAGGATGATACTTAATTCCATACGCTTTACTGTTTAATTTTCGAGTGCAAAGATACAGCAAAGCAGAGAAAAATGTGTGCCACCCTTGCAAATCTTTGTGTCAATTCCGCAAAACCTACATTCCTAACAAAAAAAGCTGAACTTGCCGTGGTATGGCAAGCTCGGTTTTATCGATGAAATGGGGATTTTTTATTTATTCGCTACATGACGATAGTCGCTTTTCCTTTTTTAACCTCGTAGCACCGACTTCGATTATCAGGATGCTTGCGGTGGGAACAAAAATGGGGCCGTGAATTCTAAAAAAAACTAAAAATCTATCCGTTATTTTTGTTATAAGCGTTTTATTTGTATCTTTGACCCCAATAACATTTAAAATTTTAAACTATGAATAAAAAAATATCTAATCTATTGGCGTTTGTGTGTATATCAATGCTTTGTTGTACTTTCGCCTCATGTAACAACAGTAACAACGACGAAGAGATTATACCCTACAAAATTGTGGGCACATGGGTATATTCTTATCCAAACGGAATTGAAGAAATTACATTCAATTCAGACGGCACATTTATATATGTTGCCCAAGATAGTTCTGCGAAAATTCGCTGTAAAGGTGTATATACATTAGATGACAACTCATTGTCATTGAATACAACAAAATATGAAATATGGAACACAGAATCTAACGAATGGGGAGAACCATATGATGTTTCTAGCTTTAATAATTATGAAGTAACATTCAATACAGCAGGGAATGAACTAATAATGAAGAAATTAGATGATAACCAAACTTTTGTCTATATAAAGAAGAAATAAGTCAAAACATGAGTTTTCATCAGTTTTTCCTGATATGAGACATATTTTTCCACTAGTGAGACATAAGTTTCGCTGGTGGTTTGTAATTTTGCAACCGAAATCAAACATTAATCAATTACAATATCAAATTATGGCAACACTTACAAATGAGCAGATTGAGGCCAAGAAACAGCAACTGAAGCAGGTGACTGAAGAGGCAGAGAATTTGAAGAACGAATTGGTAGAGGCTGGTGCTATCGAGTTGTCGGAGGATGACCTCGATAAAGTAGCAGGTGGATTTAAAGAGCTATTTGATAAACCCAAGACGCCACCAGTACCTAATTTCAATGATAATAAACCAAATCCAATGGCAGGAGGACAGCCCGAATTTTTAAGTAGTCCAGATTAATAGTTAATCTACGTTGGAAAAATAAAAAATGAAGAATAATTCCCGCATTCTAAAGTGCGCTACTGTCGCCCTAGTGGCGATAGTGGCGCTTACGCTCGTATTCTCGTCGTGCGGAAAAAATAAACGGGCGAATGGTAATCAGCAGGAGCTCGCCCTGTTCGACAGTCTTAGGATAGTGGCCTGGGATTCGAGAAGCATGGACATATTACCCGTCATTGACAGCCTGCAAGAGGCAGGAGAATTGTCTGATTTGCGTGCAGACTTCCTGCGAGGTATCACCTACGATAGGAGCCGACATATTAAAGTTGGAGAAAGCTATTACAAGAAACTCTACGAGACTGTCGACCCAATAAAAGATGGCTGGCCGTTTTATCTGGAAGTCGCCAACCGTCTGTCACAGTTACGAATGACTACCGGCGACAATAAAGGTTCCATTGCTGTAGCAACTGAGGCTCTAGACCGTGCAGAAAAAGCCGGTACGCTAACCGATGACAATAAGTCTGGATTCCTATGGAGTATCGCTGCCTGTCAGGATCAACTCGGTATGAAAGAAGCAGAGCAAACCAGTTTGCAAGTATATGAGTTGCTTGAAAAGCTGGCCAATGAGCGAGGAATGAAAGTTGATAGGAATTTATTGGTTTATTCTTATAACATAGCCCAAAGGCATCTGAATAATAAGAATTTTGACAAGGCAGAGGAATGGGTCAAACGAACGGAAAGCATGCTCAAAGAGTTCACACAGCCTGAAGATTCCGCATTTGTGAAAGAGTATGCTGGCGCGATAGCTATGGCGAGAGTTTATCTTCTCGAAGGCCAAGACAAAGGTGATTTGGCATACTCGTTCTTCAGGAAGTCACTCCCCACTATTGCTAATACTCCAGAAGGCATACATCTGGCTGCCAGCTACCTAACTGAAAAAGGACAGTATGCTGAGGCTGCCAACCTATATAACCATCTTGACGAGATTCTGCCCGCAGATAGTAAAGAATCCGAGATAAACCTGGAAAATATTGCATGGAATATCATACCGAGACTGACCGCAAATATCAAGGCTGGACGAACTGACACAGTGATAAGCATTGCCCGATACATAGCCGATAATTATGTCCAATCTTTTATCAAAGATAGAGAGAGTAAAGCCACCGAGTTGGCCACCATCTACGATACGCAGGGCAAGGAGCGACAGATTGCCGAGCAACAGGCTTCAATGAGTAAACAGCGATCAGTAGCCATGCTGATAGTTTTGCTATTGCTCACCACCTTCTTTATTATCTATACATGGTATCGACGCAGGGCCGAGAATCGTCTGGGCGAGGCGCATACTAAACTGCAAAAGGCCTATAACCAATTAGAAGAAACGACTGCCGCCAAGGAGCGCATAGAATCAGAACTCCGCATTGCCCGAGACATACAGATGAGTATGGTGCCAGGCATATTCCCTGAATACAAGGGACTTGATATGTATGCAACAATGACTCCCGCCAAGGAGGTGGGCGGCGACCTGTACGGCTACGTGATGCAGGGCGATATGCTATACTTCTGTGTGGGCGACGTATCAGGCAAGGGTGTGCCAGCCTCGCTGTTTATGGCTCAGAGCGCCCGACTGTTCCGTACATTAGCTGCTGAGAACATGATGCCAGCAGATATAGCTTTCCGTATGAACAACGCACTGGCCGAGAACAACGACCGAGGTATGTTTGTAACGATGTTCATCGGACTGCTTCATCTGGACACAGGGCACCTAGACTACTGCAATTGCGGACATAATGCACCAGTGATTGATGGGCAGTTCCTAAAGATGGAATATGTAAACCAGCCTCTCGGTCTTTGGGAGGACGACCCATTCGAGGGCGAGAGCATCGACGACATACGTGGACGTCAGATGCTTATATACACCGACGGACTGAATGAGGCCGAAAACAAGGAAAACGAGCTACTAGGCAACAAACGTCTGTTGGAGCTGATGGCCGATACCCACTCGCTCGACTCTCATCAGGTAATCGACATGCTGGTAGAATCAGTTGAACAACATCGCTCAGGAGCCGATCCCAACGATGACCTCACACTGATGTGCCTGAAATATCAATAATTATTTTAGTACTATACTGGGATAGTTAGTACGAAGCGACAACCAGAGTGGTAGGTGGTATCGATAGTGATATCACCGCCCAGGTTTTGAGCGTGGCGCTTAGCCAGAGGGAGACCCAGACCTAGACCTTCGGAGAGATCATCGACCTTAGTGAAGAAATTGAACAGCTGTTTGCTGTCGGCCTCGGAGACGCCCTTACCAGTGTCTTCTACTACAAAATGTACAATGTCTTCGGCAAGCGAGATACTCAGCACTACATGTTGGCCGTCAGAATACTTTGCCGAGTTGTAAAGCAACTCGCGAAGTGTACGCATAAGATAGAGATGATTGGTCTGTAAAATGAAATCATCGGCCAGCTTGGTTTCCATATCAATACTTACGTCTGGATAGTGCTGCTTGACATAGTTGACGGCTTCGCGAGCCACATCATTGCACGACACTTTGTCGTTCTTATGACTCTCCAACTCTTGAGAGAGTCCCGTGTCAGAACTGTCAAACAGCATCTGAACCATACGCACCAACTGCAAGGCATTATGACTTATCATATCGGTGATGCTCTTCTTTTCTTCGTCAGAAAGGCTACTGCTGGCATCACCTATCACCTGAGTAAAGCCCATGATGATGTTGAGCGGAGTGCGTATCTGGTGGGATACATTCTGGATAAAAGCGGTTTTCTGTCTGTCGGCCTCCTTAACCATACGTGTGGCCTCCAGCAGTTCCTCATTCTTACGCTGGGTCTGCCCACTTATATAGCGAACGCTACCCATGTGGAAGTTGAGCGACTCGAGCATAGACGCGAAACTGTTTTGCAATCGTCCGATAACATCGGCACGCGTGGTACGAGGGATGTGAACCTCCATATTGCCCGAGGCTATAGTCTGGGTCTTATCTAGCAACTGATATAGCGGACTGATGGTGTGGCCCAGAGCCCTATAGCAAAACAGAATGATGACCAGCAGACCTATGACAAGAAGCGATACAACGATATACGTTAACTTATGGTAGCCAGCCATAACATCACTATCGGGACAGACAATACCCAGGCTCCACGATGTGCCTGGCACTGGCTGATAGCATACTATACAGTTGGCCCCATCTATCTTTACCATCATACTACCCTGCTTGCCACTAGTCATCTCGTGGCCCAATACTATCAGGTCCGCCTGCTTACGGGTATCGGTACCAGTAAAGATGGTCTGATTGAACAGACGTGTAGAGTCTGGATGTACAAAGTAGCGCCCCTCCTCATCTATCATCATGAAATAAGAGTGAGGATAAGGTTTCATCTCAGACATTGAGCGCGAAAGACGTAACAGCGATAGATCGGTAGAAATGATACCCACAAATGAGCTATCGGCCCTATATAGCGGTCGGCCATACGAAGCCACCATACCTTCGAGGGTAAGTTCGAGCGAATCGGCCTCATCGTAATAAGCTACCCAACAAGGACCGTGTAGGTTGCGTGGGGTCTTGTACCATATCTTATTAAAGTAGTCGTATGGCTCTTCGATAACAGTTCTGATAGAATCGGGTTCTCTTACAGTATATACAGAGAAAAAGCGACCGTATTTGTGAAACACTTCAGGCTCGGCACTGATGGAACAACCATCGATATGAGGATTAAGGCTGACAATACGATTAGTGAAGTGTAATATCGAATCGGGGGTAAATGACAGCTCTACCTGCCTGAGGTTGGCATTGGTGGCTGTCTCGATTGTGATGAGGTTGCGGCGTAGTTTCTGCATGGTAGCGCCAAGTACACTGTTGGCATGTCCGATGGCCTCATTGCGTATCATCTGACGCGACTGAGTGAACAATACACCTAGCGACACCACAAAGATAGGCACTGCCAACAGAAAGAGTGCGATGCTGAGTTTCTTTGAGAAAGAATTGCGGATATTAATCATCGTCGGCCTCCTTTCTCATTTCATCGTCCGACATCGTAATCAGGTTCTTAAGCAGTTCGGTAATGGCCATGCCGTTACGTTGAATGTCGTTCACCACCTTGGCCTGATCGTAATCCGACTTGCCGCATAGCAGTTCAACATCTTTCTCGATAGCCACGGCTGTGGTCATCATATGGTTAGTCATATTGTGCAGGAACGAAGTCTTCATTCGGTCGGCCTTTTTAGCCTGATCGTATGCCACACGTAATCCCTCGCCTCGCTCGGACAGAGTGTTCTTAAGTTCTTCCAATTCGCCAATATGACTGGCCAACGACTTCTGCATCAGTTGGAAGTTGTCCTGCAGTCGTCCTATCTCATCAACATGATGGCTATCGGGGATAGTCTCATTGAAGTTGCCTTCGGCAATATATTGTGCCTTTTCAGTAAGCATCACCAGGGGGATAAGTCGGCTACGAATGATGGCATAGCTTAGCAGATACATCAGCAGCAGACCAACTATGGTGATGGCAAGCACGTAATAAACAAGATTTTCGTAATCGCCAAAGATATCATCGGCAGGATATATTATGCCAGCACTCCAACCCAGCCTGCTTGCCACACGGCCACGAATATCGCCACGAGTAAACGGCTTGTAGAACACATAGAAGTCTTCGCCACGCATATTGTATGACATATAGCCCGTCTGACCTGCAACCATCGCTCTTACGGCCTCGCCTAGCGACGAATCTTCACTATTCTTGGATATCTCAATAGCCGACTGATTCATAAGATTATCGGCATCGGGGTGTACGATAAACTCGCCCAAGCTGTCGAGCAACACACAAGATGAATACTGCGACGGCTTGGCTTCGGCAACAATACGTGAGAGCAGACCTAGCGACACGTCGACTGTTAATTCGCCCAAAGGCTTGCCGCTCATAGTAAAAAACGGGAGAGTGAAGCACATGAGTGGATCCTTACCATCCTTGGCTGGTTTTACGAACCAATGCTGCTGAGTATAAGTAAAATCGTGATATGAAACATTACAATCTGAAATATATGGACTGCTCTCGACCAACTGGCGGCTATAGGCATCCACAGCCTTGGGATCGTTGAGATGGGGTAGCATGCTGAAATAGACATTACCCGTGGCCTGCTCGACACTCAGCAGGATATTGTCGATATTCAGCACCGTAGCATCAAGCGTCTGCATGGCTTTCTGCAGTGCCTCATCCTTTACATTTTTTCTGGAATAAAACAACATAACTATCATCGAAGCTATAAGCAAAACAGCCATAGCCGAAACTGCCATAAGACTAATCTTTATTGACAGTCTGCTCCTGATTAAGGTAGCCAATTGTTTCATTTCATCTTTATTACATATATTCTTTAGCTTTTCGCTTACCACGCAGAACCGCCAAAGCATTCAGAGCCAGAGCTTCCATTTCGTCTTCGCCCGGGAAACAGCGGATGGGAGCCAGGAAACCAACGCGCTGACGAAGGCGACTCACGATATATTCACTACGAGCCAACCCGCCTGTTAGCAGGATGGCATCTATCTGTCCGCAAAGAACAGCCGATTCCGAAGCAATATTCTTTGCCACATGATATATCATCGCATTGAGGATGAGTTTGGCATGCTTGTCGCCATAGTCCTCAATACGACGCAGCACCTCGCGAACATCATTGGTGCCCAAATGGGCATTCAGTCCTGCCTTACCTGCTATACGCTTAAGCAGTTGCTTCTCGTTGTACTTGCCACTGAAACACAGGCGGATAAGGTCGGATGCCGGCAGAGAGCCAGCACGTTCGGGCGAGAATGGTCCCTCACCATCGAGTGCATTGTTGGCATCGACAGCACGTCCTTTCTCGTGAGCTGCTATAGAGATACCACCACCCATGTGGCAGATAATCAGATTAAGATCCTCGTACTCCTTGCCTATCTCGGCAGCATAGCGGCGGGCGATGGCTCGTTGATTAAGTGCATGCCAGATGCAAATACGATTCATCAGAGGCGAACCAGAGATGCGGGCGTAATCGTTCAATTCGTCGACCACGCCAGGATCGGCAATAAACGACCGGCAATGGGGAATGGTAGCTGCAATCTCGTGAGCAATCAGGCAACCAAGATTGCAAGCATGGTTATGCAGAGCGATACCACTATGGGTATCCTTAATCATCAAGTCGTTAATCTCATAAACTCCGCCTTCTAGAGGTTTCACCAGTCCACCCCGCCCGATAACGGCATCGAACTCAACAGGGATATCGGCCTGGCGCAACTCATCGAGCACCAACTGACGACGGAAGTCCTGCTGTTCGATGACATCGTCGAAACGAGCCAACTCGTCGGCACTATGAACTATGGTGCGGACCAATATCGGCGATTCGTCCTCAAAGACAGCTATCTTTGTGGATGTAGAACCAGGATTAATGACTAGGATTTTCATAATTGACAATTGATAATTGATAATTGACAGTTATGATTAGATGGCAGCGAGAGCCAGACTGTAATATTTAGAGTCGGGGCTGTCAGCTCGCGATGGTAGCACACAACAGCACTGAGTGCCCTGTAGCACACCAGCCGTCTTGGCATAACCAAACAGCGTGATGGTCTTGTAGAACACATTACCAGCCACGATGTCTGGGAAGATAAGCGCATCGGCCTGACCATCGATAACACTGTGTATACCCTTCTCGCGCAGACTCACACTATCTAGCGATGTCTTAAGGTCGAGCGGACCGTCGATGATGCACCGGCCAAATTTGCCCGTCTGGGCCTCTGCGATAATCTCAAGATAATCTACAGTATAAGGGAATGTCTTGGCGCTTACCTTCTCGGCACAATGGATGAGTGAAATGCGTGGTTCCTCAATACCGAGAGCATGACACACATAATTCATATAATGTATCTGCTGACGACGTTGAGCCTCAGTAGGCACTGGGATAACAGCCGCATCAGTAAAGAACAGCAACTTCTCGTACTTAGGTATCTCGGCCATAGCCACATGGGTAAGTACATGACCAGGGCGCAGTATGCCGTTCTCCTTATCTAATATTGCCTTGAGCAGTACGTCGGTATTTACCCAACCCTTCATAAGAATATCAGCCTCGCCACGCTTACATAGCGCTACAGCTCGACGGGCACACTCCTCTTTATCGTCACCATCTACATATATCGGCTCGATAAATCCCATCTCTTTTCCCTTCTCAACGGCATATCTGGTAGAGGCATCATTGGCACAAACCACTGCTACCCGCTTTCTGTCTCCACGCTGCTGGAGAAAGACTATCATATCGTTTAATGTTCTAATAGACTGCATAGGTTTATTAATTTTATCGGTTTTATGGCGCAAATATACAAACTTTTTTGTATCTTTGCAAGCAGAAAACAATAAAAACGAAAAAATGATGAGAAATTACCTACTATTATCAGCTATGACATGCCTTACGGCAATGGCACAAGAGCAGGCACCAATGGTACTGCAGTATGACAAACCAGCAACTTACTTTGAGGAATCGCTGCCTATCGGCAACGGCAAACTAGGTGCTCTGATTTATGGAAGTACCGATGACAACGTGATTTATCTGAACGACATCACGCTGTGGACAGGAAAGCCAGTAGATCGCAACCTGGATGCCGATGCACACAAGTGGTTACCTGCGATACGCAAGGCACTGTTCGAAGAGAACTATGCACTGGCCGACTCGCTACAGTTACACGTACAAGGTCCAAACTCCCAGTATTACCAGCCACTGGGTACTCTGCACATCAAGGATCTGAATCTAGGCGAGATAAAGCAATATCAGCGCACACTGAATATTGACTCGGCTATCGTTCGAGACAGTTATCAGCGAAACGGCAAACTCATCACACGCGAGTATTTTGCCTCTAATCCAGATAAGTTGATAGCCATCAGACTGCGCGGCGACATCAACTGCCAGATAGCACTGACGGCACAAGTGCCACACCAGGTAAAGAGTACACTAGGCCAACTCACAATGTCTGGACACGCCACTGGCGATCCGCAGGAGAGCACACACTTCTGCACCATGCTCAGTGTAAAGACCGACGGTGAGATGGCTGCTAGCGACTCATCGCTTACCATAACCAAGGCCAAGGAGGCTATCATATACATAGTAAACGAGACCAGCTTTAATGGGTTCGACAAGCATCCTGTAAAGGAAGGTGCCAACTATCTGGAAGCTGTCGCCAACGATTTATGGCACACCCAGAACTATAGTTTCGATGAATTCTATTCCCGTCATTTGGCAGACTATAAGGCTATCTACGACCGCGTGAAGATTTGCCTTAATAAGAATGGACGCAATCCTAACGACATACCAGGTGCAAAGGATCGCAGACTTACAGACCAGCTACTGCTTGACTACACTAACGGCGGCGATCAGACTCAGTATCTGGAAGAATTATATTTCCAGTTTGGACGCTATCTGCTCATTTCATCATCGAGGACCAAGAATGTACCCGCAAACCTGCAGGGACTTTGGGCCCCACAGCTTTGGTCGCCCTGGCGTGGAAACTATACAGTAAACATCAATCTGGAGGAGAACTACTGGCCTGCATTTGTGGCCAATATGGCCGAGATGGCCGAACCACTGGATGGTTTTATTGCAGGACTTGCAGCCAACGGTAAGTACACCGCCAAGAACTATTATAATATAGGTGAAGGCTGGTGCTCTAGTCATAACAGTGACATCTGGGCAATGACCAACCCTGTAGGCGAGAAACGCGAAAGTCCGGAGTGGAGCAACTGGAATCTGGGTGGTGCATGGCTGGTAAACACTCTGTGGGAGCGATACCAGTTTACGCAGGACAAGGAGTATCTGCGCAATGTAGCCTATCCACTGATGAATGGTGCTGCACAGTTCTGTCTGCGCTGGCTCATCGAGAACCCAAAGCAGCCAGGCGAGCTGATTACTGCACCAAGCACATCGCCTGAGAATGAGTATAAGACAGACAAAGGATATCACGGCACCACATGCTATGGCGGTACCGCCGATCTGGCAATCATCCGCGAACTGTTTATCAACACTATTGCCGCAGGCAAAGTTCTCGGAAAGAAAAACAAGGAGATGGAGAAGGCTCTGGCTAAACTACATCCTTACACTATCGGTCACATGGGCGACCTGAACGAATGGTATTACGACTGGGATGACTGGGATTTCCAACATCGCCATCAGAGCCATCTCATCGGCCTATATCCAGGCAATCATCTTACTGATGCTACTCTGCAGAAGGCCGCTGAGCGCTCGCTTGAAATCAAAGGCGATAAGACCACAGGTTGGAGTACCGGTTGGCGCATCAACCTCTGGGCTCGTCTGCACAAGCCTCAGCAGGCTTATCACATCTACCAGAAGCTGCTTACTCCTATCGCACCACGAGGCTCTAAGGGGTTGCAGTGGAAAGTTTGGCACAAGGGCGGCGGAACATATCCAAACCTGTTTGACGCTCACCCACCCTTCCAGATTGACGGAAACTTTGGCGGCACAGCAGGTGTTTGCGAAATGTTGATGCAGTCGACACTGAAAGACGGGCAGACTACAATCGAACTTCTGCCAGCAGCTGCTGATGCATGGAAGGAAGGCTTCGTTAGCGGACTCTGTGCCCGCGGCGGATATGAGGTAAGCTTTGAATGGAAAGACGGTAATGTACGCGATTGCAGCATCAAAGCCAAGAAAGCAGGAACCGTAACCCTATTATATAATGGACAGCAAAAGACTGTTAAGCTGAAAGCTGGACAGACACAAAACATCAAAACATGGTAAAGAATTTAAAAGCAAAGTCAATACAGACCTCTGAATTTGGGAAGGCAAAGGATTGGGAAGGTTCAGTATGTCTGGGCAACGACCTGCTGCTATCCGACCAGATAAACAAGGCCCCCATGCCCAGCGAGCCTAGAAAAATGAACTTCATCCTGATAGGTCTCTGCACAAAAGGGCACATAAAATACAGAATGAATACCCAAGAGGTGACAGTGCATGACGGCGAAATGCTGGTAGTGAGCGAGCGCCACGTGATTGACGGGTATCAGCCATCGAAGGATATGGAGGGACTCTGTATAATGATGAGCGTAGACTTCTTTCACGAAATCATCAAATCGGTCCACGACATCAGTTCGCTGTTTGTTGTGGCCCGAATGCAACCTGTAATGAAACTTGAGGACAACGAGATAGAAACATTCAAGGACTACTTCCAGGTGGTAAGACAGAAGATAATAGACAACCACAACCACTTCCGCAAGGACTTGATTCGTACACTGATGCTGGCAATGTTCTATGATGTAGGCAACGTTATCTACAGAGTGAAGAACTTCGATGAATCGCTACACCGTTCGGAAAAGGTGTTTACCAAATTCCTGAAGATGGTAGAGGAAAACTGCCGAAGGGAACGCCGCGTGGCATGGTATGCCCAACAGCAGAACATCACACCCAGATATCTGTCGGAAGCCGTTAAACGCGTTAGTGGCCGAACCGCCGTAGAATGGGTGGAGAACTATGTAACTATGGAACTGAGGGTGATGCTTAAGAACTCGACAAAGACTATCAAGGAGATTGCCAACGAGATGAACTTCCCCAACCAGAGTTTCCTGGGTAAATACTTCAGGGAACACGTAGGGGTTACACCTTCAGAGTACCGAAAATCATAGGTAGCCCTGCTCCTTTAGTTGGCTTACGGTATCAAGCAACTCCTGATACCAAGCCTCGCCGAAACGGCGGATAAGGGGATCGCGAAGGAACTGATAAAGGTACAGATTCTCCTGAATGCCTTTGGCAACAGCCATCTTGCAGACACTCCAGCGGTTGTAGTTAAGGCCTACAAGACCTTCGCCAAGTTGCTTCTCGCGAATAGGATAAAGCGCACAACTAATAGGCTTGCAGAAATGGGTACGTCCTGCTCTGTAAGCCTTTTCTAATGCACAGAGGCAACAATTCTTAATAGGCAGATGAGTATTCCAATCCTCAATGTCGCCGTAATAGGTAAACACACAGTCCTTACCTCCAACGATACTAGTAACAAGGTCGCCCTCCTGATCGGTATAAGCTACACCTTGTTTATCTATTACAGCCTGAGCCGATGCTGAGAGATCGTTCCAAACATTATCTACACAGTCTTCGATTGCTGCTATCTCATCCATTGTGACAGGGGCTCCTGCATCACCCTCTACACAGCATTCGCCCTTGCAAACGCTCAGGTCGCAACAAAACTTCTCAGTCAGAATCTCCGACGAGAGCAGCACGTCACCTACTTGTATAATTGGAGGAATTGTATTCAATTGAGAATTGAGAATTGATAATTATGATTACCACTGGATAGGAGTCTGGCCGTTTTGTTCGAGATAGGCATTACAACGTGAGAATTGATGCAGGCCGAACCAGCCGCCACGGTTAGCACTTAATGGGGAAGGATGGACTGACTCGAGAACCAGATTGTTCTGCTTGTCTATCATATACGACTTTGAGCGGGCATAGCCTCCCCACAGCATATAAACGAGGTGCTGGCGATGCTGAGCCAGCGCCTGGATGGCGGCATCGGTAAACTTCTGCCAGCCTAACATAGAATGACTATTGGCCTGATGAGCACGAACAGTGAGCGATGCATTAAGTAGCAGAACACCCTGCTCAGCCCAGCGCGTCAGATTGCCAGAGGCGGGGATGGGTGTACCCAAGTCGGCCTGAATCTCCTTAAAGATGTTCTGTAACGATGGCGGAAACTGGATACCATCCTGCACAGAGAAACTCAACCCATGAGCCTGTCCTGGCTCATGATAAGGATCCTGCCCGATAATTACCACCTTCACCTTGTCGAACGGACAGAGATTAAAGGCATTAAATATCAGCTTGCCTGGCGGATAGCAAGTATATTGCTGATACTCTGCACGAACAGAATTGGTGAGTCCGACAAAATAGTCTTTGTCGAACTCACCAAGTAGATGCTGTTTCCAGCTTGGTTCTATCTGAACATTCATTATTTATTGTCCTGAATCAGATTCTCACCAGTCATGTCGGCAGGCTGCTCCAGACCCATAATGTGCAGGATTGAAGGTGCCACGTCGGCCAGACGACCGTCCTTAACTGTAGCCGAGTTGTTGTTGGTTACATAGATGAAAGGAACGGGGTTCAGTGAGTGAGCGGTATTTGGTGTACCATCGGGGTTGATAGCATTATCGGCATTTCCGTGGTCGGCAATGATAATAGCCTCATAGTCGTTGGCCTTAGCAGCCTCGATGACATCCTTAACACAGTTGTCAACAGCCCATACAGCCTTGGCAATAGCGTTGTAGATACCAGTGTGACCTACCATGTCACCATTAGCAAAGTTAACTACGATAAAGTCGTACTTAGCCTCGTTGATAGCAGCTACCAACTTATCCTTTACCTCGAAAGCGCTCATCTCTGGCTTCAGGTCGTAGGTAGCAACCTTTGGACTTGGAACCAGAATACGATCCTCACCCTCGTATGGCTGCTCACGTCCACCGTTGAAGAAGAATGTTACGTGAGCATACTTCTCTGTCTCAGCAGTATGCAACTGCTTCTTGCCCTGCTTGCTCAGGTACTCGCCCAAAGTGTTTTCTACGTTCTCCTTGGGGAAGAGGATGTTAACGCCCTTGAAGTTAGCGTCGTATGGAGTCATGCAGTAGTACTGCAAGCCAGGGATAGTCTTCATACCCTGCTCTGGCATATCCTCCTGAGTCAGAGCGATAGTCATCTCCTTAGCACGGTCATTACGGAAGTTGATGAAGATGACCACATCACCCTCTTCGATGCAACCGTTAACACTTGAATTGTGGATTGGCTTGATGAACTCATCGGTTACACCCTCGTCGTAGCTCTCCTGCATAGCAGCAACCATATCGGTGCTCTGCTTACCAGTACCGTTTACGATCAGATCATAACCCTCCTTTACACGCTCCCAACGCTTATCACGGTCCATAGCGTAGAAACGACCAACGATACTTGCGATAGCAGCATCGTTATCGGCACAAACCTTGCTAATCTGCTCGATGAAGCCCTTACCGCTCTTTGGGTCGGTATCACGACCATCCATGAAGCAATGAACAAAGGTCTGATTCTTAAGACCATAGGCCTTACCAATCTCGATGAGCTTAAAGAGATGGTCGAGTGATGAGTGTACACCACCATCAGAGGTCAGGCCCATCAGGTGCAGCTTCTTGTTGTTCTCCTTGGCATAGGTGTAAGCAGCCTTAACCTGAGGATTCTCCATGATAGAGCCGTCCTTGCAGGCACGGTTGATCTTTACGAGGTCCTGATAAACGATGCGACCAGCACCGATGTTCAGGTGACCCACCTCAGAGTTACCCATCTGTCCGTCGGGCAAACCAACATCCTCACCAGATGCCTGAAGCTGAGAGTGAGCTGAAGTAGCTGTTAACAGATCGAGGTAAGGAGTTGGTGTGTTGAAGATAACGTCACCCTTACCATGCTTACCGATTCCCCATCCATCGAGAATCATCAATAATGCTTTCTTTGCCATAATCTTATTACTAATTTAAACGTACGTTTCTAAATTGCGGTGCAAAATTACAAAATTTCTTCGAAAGAAGAAAGAAAAAAATCAGAAATCTCCAAAGTCGATGCTTAATTGACAGTCGCCCAACAGATTGTAGCTCTTGCGATGATATGGTGTAACACCAAACTGCTTGATGGCCTCACGGTGTTTCTTTGTGGGATAGCCCTTGTTTGATAGCCAGTCGTATTGGGGATATTCCTCGGCCAACTGGTTCATATAATCATCACGATAGGTCTTGGCCAAAATGCTAGCTGCGGCAATAGCCAGATACTTTCCATCGCCTTTAACGATGGTGGTGTAAGGCAACTGTTTGCCGTCAGCAGGGTCTTTATAAGGCTTGAAACGATTACCGTCCACTATGACCGCCTCAGGGCGCACCTTAAGTTGGTCAAGGGCTCGATGCATAGCCAAGATTGAAGCATTAAGAATGTTGATTTTATCGATCTCCTCTGGCGTCACGATACCGACAGCCCATGCCACAGCATCGCGTTCGATGATTTCACGAAGTTGATAACGCTTCTTCTCTGACAGTTGTTTGGAGTCATTCAGTAACTCGTTTTGATAGCCCTCAGGCAGAATGACAGCAGCAGCATACACGCTGCCCGCCAGACAACCACGCCCAGCCTCATCGCAACCTGCCTCTACCTTACCTTCGTAATAATGCGATGCTAACATCGAAGATTAAACATTAAAGATTAAACATTAAAACATTTGCGATACACGGCGGATACCTGCCACGAGAGCGTCGATCTCTTCCTTGGTGTTGTAGAGTGCGAACGATGCACGAACGGTACCGCTAATCTTCAGTCGATCCATCAATGGCTGAGCGCAATGATGACCTGTGCGGACAGCTATACCAAGTCGGTCGAGCAATGTGCCCATATCCAAATGGTGAATATCGCCAACGTTGAACGACACAACTGCATCTTTCTTAGCAGCATCCATCGGACCGTAAATCTTCATTCCATCGATAGTCATCAACTGCTCCATGCAGTAGCGGGTAAGCTCTTGCTCATGCTGCTGAATGGCATCGAAGCCAATGGAATCGATATATTCGATGGCTTTTGCCAGACCATGAGTAGCCACATAGTCGGGTGTACCTGCCTCGAACTTAAACGGCAAGCGTTCAAAAGTGGTTTTCTCCCAAGTTACCTTATCAATCATCTCTCCACCACCCTGATAAGGAGGCAACTTCTCTAGCCATTCCTCCTTTCCATACAGCACGCCTATGCCGGTTGGACCGTACATCTTATGACCACTGAAGGCAAAAAAGTCACAATCCATAGCTTGTACGTCCACCTTGAAGTGTGGTGCACTCTGAGCACCATCTACCAAAACTGGGATGTTATGAGCATGGGCTATCTTGACAATCTGTTCTACAGGATTAACCGTTCCAAGCACATTGCTCACATGGGCCACGCTCACCAACTTTGTCTTAGTTGAGAATAGAGAATTGAGAGTTGAGAGATCGAGCAATCCGTCATCGGTGATGGGGATATGCTTTACAATAATTCCCCGTTTCATCGCTTGAAGCTGCCACGATACGATATTTGAGTGGTGCTCCATTTCTGTCACAATCACCTCGTCGCCAGCCTGCATCTGACTCTCGCAGAACGACTGAGCCACCAGGTTGATTGCCTCTGTGGTACCACGTGTAAAAATGATTTCCTCAATCTTACGGGCGTTGATAAATCCACGCACAGCCTCACGAGCAGCTTCATGCAGATCGGTAGCCTGCTGTGAGAGGTAGTGAACACCACGATGCACGTTGGCATTCACATTGAGGTATTCATCCCTCATGGCGTCGAGCACCATCAGTGGTTTCTGTGTGGTAGCCGCATTGTCTAGATAAACCAGCGGCTTATTGTATACCTCACGACCCAGAATAGGGAAATCTTCGCGTACTTTGTTTATATTAAACATTAAGCATTAAATATTAATATTTAAAATATCGAAACTGCTCACGTTCGGCAATTGATGCAGCATCATTGCTCTCGCTTAATCTCAGCTTTAATCATTATTACTTGCAGAGTTTACAACCTGAGCATTTGTTCAGTTCTCCCCGGAATCGCTTTTCTACGAGATAGTGCAGGCGATCGCGAAGAAGTTCTAACTGCATGTGGTCGATAACCTCATTGATGAAAGCATTCTGCAACAGTACCTTAGCTTCCTGCAACGAGATACCACGCTGACGCATATAGAACAATGCTGCGTCGTTAAGCTGGCCAACCGTTGAGCCATGAGCACACTTCACATCATCGGCATAAATCTCCAGCATAGGCTGGGTGTACATACGTGCCTCCTTGGTCGCAGCAAGATTCTGATTGGTCATCTGCGATGTGGTCTTCTGGGCACCATGCTCTACCAATACCCGACCAGCAAAAGCGCCAGTAGACTTATCATCGAGCACATATTTGTACAGTTCCTGCGAGTTGCAGTGTGGCACCTTGTGCACTATCAGAGTATTGTTATCCACATGCTGCTGTTTGTCGGCTATCACACAACCATAGCATTGACACTCGGCACCTTCGCCCGAGAAGGTTAGGTCGAGCTTGTTGCGGGTTATACCGTTGTGTAGGGTGATAACGTTGTGATTAACACGACTGTTAGCCTGCTGGTCGATATATACATTGCTCACACGCACGTTCTTATTATGAGTCTCCTCCATGCAATATAGGTCGAGTGATGCATTCTCGCCTACATAGGCTTCGATGACTTGTGTGGCCAGGAAGTTGCGATCGTCGGCTGCGTGGTCGCAGAACAGCATCTTTATTTCTGCATTCTCCTCTAATATAATAAGTACACGACGGTTTACCATCAAGTCGGGCACTACTCGCTGAGCGTTCTGCGGTGTTGCCTTCAGGATATTGATTACCTGAATGGCACGATCCACCTTGACGTTCTTAGGCACATAAACCAGCATACCATCCTGCGCCAGCATGGTGTTAAGCGCTGTGATAGCATCCTCACCTGTCTTAGCCAACTTGGTGTAGTACTTACTAACCAACTCAGGATTATCGCGCATAGAGCCGATAATAATGCCCTCTGGCAAATGCCCCTTTGGCTTTTCCTCATGATAGAACATATCGTTGACCACGAAGTAAAGACTTGTGCTCAGGTTTGGCACATCGCAATGGAATGCCTCATAGGGATCAACGGGTATCTGCAAGCGATTAACGTTTACACCGAAGTCGGGCTCAAAGAGTTTCTGGATATCAGTGTACTTGTATCGCTCCACCTTTTTAGATGGAAATCCTTGCTTGCGGAAGTCCTCGAAAGCCTGATCGCGCACCACGTTCATCGGCTCTGGCGCGTGATCGAAAATCATCTGCCGAGCCTGGTTATAGAGATCTATATATTGATTCTCACTATTCATAATTGTCAATTAAGATCACTCTTCTCCTATTTCTTCCTTAATCCAATCGTAACCGTGCTCCTGGATCTGAACTGCCAACTCAGGGCCACCAGTCTTAACGATGCGTCCCTTATAGAGCACATGCACAAACTGAGGCTTGATCATCTCTAGCAGACGATCGTAGTGGGTGATGACAATGCACGATGTCTCAGGTGTCTGAAGTTTGTTCACACCCTCAGCCACGATACGCATAGCATCGACATCAAGACCTGAATCGGTCTCATCTAGGATACTGAGTTTAGGCTCAAGCATGGCCATCTGGAATATCTCGTTGCGTTTCTTCTCACCACCGCTAAAGCCCTCGTTTACAGAGCGGTTAGCCAACTTGGAGTCGAGTTCTACGATCTTACGCTTCTCACGCTGAAGCTTCAGAAACTCAGCAGCGTTCATAGGCTCCAAGCCCTGGTACTTTCGCTTCTCGTTGATGGCGGCCTTCATAAAGTTGGTCATCGACACACCAGGAATCTCAACGGGATACTGGAACGAGAGGAAAAGTCCCTCGTGGGCACGGTCCTCAGGCTTCATCTCCAGCAGGTTCTTACCGTTGAAGTAAGCCTCACCCTCAGTCACCTCGTAAAGTGGATTGCCCACAAGTACGGCGCTCAAGGTAGATTTTCCTGAACCATTAGGGCCCATGATGGCATGTGTCTCGCCATCGTTAATCACGAGGTCGATGCCTTTTAATATCTCTTTATCGCCAATCTTGGCGTGTAAGTTTTTAACCTCTAACATATTATTACTTTATTCTACGATCAAAAAACTATAGGAATGCGTAGCGACAAACGAACAGGACAGCCAATAGGATAGTAGCCCAGTTCATATTGTTACGCTCGTCCTTATCTTTCATTGTACCCGACAACAGGTGGATAAGAACGTACGAAATCACACCCATCAAGATACCGTCTGAAATGCTATATGTAAGTGGCATCAGTACGATACACACGAAACAAGGTATTCCCGTCACGTAGTCAGAGAAGTCGACCTTGCGGATATCGTGCATCATCATCACACCCACCAAAATAAGTGCAGCTGCTGTAGCCTGAGCAGGGATTGCAAGGAACAGCGGTGCGAAGAGCAGTGCTATCGCAAAGCAAACGGCAGTAGTAAGACTGGTAAGTCCTGAACGACCGCCTACATTCACACCCGAGGCACTCTCAACATAAGTGGTTACAGTAGATGTTCCCAGCATAGCACCAACAGTGGTACCGATGGCGTCGGCCATAAATGCCTGATTCAGATTCTTCACGTTACCATTATCGTCAACCATACCGGCACGGTTTGATACACCTATCAGTGTTCCAATAGTATCAAACATATCGATAAACAGGAAGGTGAGTACTACTACCACCATATCTACCGTAAAGATGTTATGGAACTCAAACTGCCAGAAGATGGCGGCGATTGAAGGAGGCATAGACATAATACCTGTATAATTGGTAACGCCAAGAGGTATACCAACAATTGTAGTTACCAGAATGCCGATGAGCAATGAGCCAGTAACCTTTCGTACAAGCAGGGCTGCAGTCAGAATAATACCAAACAGCGCCAACAGCACAGATGGATCATGCAAATTACCCAATGTGATAAATGTTGATTCTGAGGCGCTTACAATGCCTGCACCCTTCAGTCCTACAAATGCGATAAACAATCCGATACCTGGACTGATTGCTCGACGCAGTACCAGAGGTATGGCGTTAACAATATGCTTGCGCAAGCCTGTTATTGTGAGCAGGATAAATATCAGTCCCTCTATCAACACGGCGGTAAGTGCAAACTGCCATGTATAGCCCATAGTGAGCACTACGGTGAATGCAAAGAATGCATTCAGACCCATACCAGGAGCCAGCGCAAAGGGTAACTTGGCATAGATAGCCATAACCAATGTACCAACTACTGCCGCAATACATGTGGTAGTAAACACAGCTCCTGCATCCATTCCTGTTGCTGAAAGAATGCTTGGGTTGACAGCTAAGATATAAGCCATCGTAAGAAATGTGGTAATACCACCGATAACCTCCTTGCGCAAAGTCATTGTGGAGGGATCAAATCCGAAAAGTTTCTGAATCATATTGTCTTATCCTACAGTTCCTTCTAATGATACACTTAATAGTTTCTGAGCCTCAACGGCAAACTCCATAGGCAACTTCTGCAGCACTTCCTTGGCGTAACCGTTTACGATTAGACCTACGGCCTGCTCTGTGGGGATACCGCGCTGGTTACAATAGAACAGCTGGTCTTCTGATATCTTCGAGGTGGTAGCCTCGTGCTCAAACACGGCTGTGTCGTTGTGCACATCCATATATGGGAAGGTGTGCGCACCGCAGTCAGAGCCTAGCAACAGTGAGTCGCAGCTTGAGTAGTTGCGAGCGTTGTCGGATGTAGATGCAGCACGAACTAGTCCACGATACGAGTTCTGTGAGTGACCTGCCGAGATACCCTTTGAGATGATGGTACTCTTGGTGTTCTTACCGATATGAATCATCTTTGTACCAGTGTCGGCTTCCTGATAGTTGTTGGTTACAGCTACCGAATAGAATTCTGCCTGCGAATTGTCACCACGTAGAATGCACGATGGATACTTCCATGTGATGGCGCTACCTGTCTCTACCTGAGTCCACGACAACTTACTGTCTACACCACGCAAATCGCCACGCTTGGTTACCAGATTCAGCACACCACCCTTACCATTTTCATCGCCTGGATACCAGTTCTGTACGGTAGAGTACTTTACTTCAGCACGATTCATAACGATAATCTCAACGATTGCAGCATGCAGTTGGTTCTCGTCGCGCATCGGAGCTGTACACCCCTCCAGATACGATACATACGCATCGTCATCGGCGATAATCAGTGTACGCTCAAACTGACCGGTATTCCTTGCATTGATACGGAAATAAGAACTCAGTTCCATTGGGCAGCGAACACCCTTGGGGATATACACAAACGAACCATCACTGAATACAGCACTATTCAAGGCTGCAAAGAAGTTGTCTTTGTAAGGCACAACTGTACCAAGGTACTGACGCACCAGATCACCATGCTCTTTGATAGCCTCGCCAATAGAGCAGAAGATAACACCCTTTTCGCGCAACTTCTCTTTGAAAGTAGTCTTTACGCTCACTGAGTCCATGATGGCATCAACGGCTGTATTGCCGCTTAGTGCCAAACGTTCTTCGAGGGGAATACCCAACTTATCGAAGGTTTTCTCGAGTTCAGGATCAATCTTACCATCGCCCTCAGGTTTCTTGGCCAACGGGTCAGCATAGTAGCTAATGGCCTGATAGTCAATCTCTGGCACATGCACATGCCCCCATTTGGGCTCCTGCTGCTCTCGCCAGTAGCGGAACGCTTTCAGGCGGAACTCGAGCATCCACTCGGGCTCCCCTTTCTTAGCAGAGATGAGCCGAACGATATCCTCGTTCAGCCCTTTCTCGATTATTTCTGTATGTACGTCGGTGGTGAAGCCAAATTCATACTTCTGCTCAGCCACCTGACGTACAAATTCATTTTTCTTTTCTGACATTCTTACAGTTTCTGTTCTACCTCAATCTCAGTGAAGGTCTCGATAATATCGCCTACCTGGATATCGTTGAAGTTAACCAGCGAGATACCACACTCAAGTCCGGTTGCCACTTCCTTGGCATCGTCCTTGTAACGCTTCAGGGCGTCGATAGGAGCGGTGTGGATTACGATACCATCGCGGATAACGCGGGCCTTATCCTTGTTGTGAACCTTACCGTCGGTAACCAGACCACCGGCAACGGTACCAACCTTAGATATCTTGAATACCTGCTTAACCTCGATCTCACCAGAGATAATTTCCTTCTTAACCTTGTCGAGCATACCCTGCATGGTCTGCTTCACATCGTCGATAGCGTCGTAAATAATAGAATATGTATTGATTTCAACACCCTCACGATCGGCAGCTCTGCGGGCATCGGCCGATGGACGTACCTGGAATCCGATGATGATGGCCTCTGATGCAGAAGCAAGCATTACATCGTTCTCAGAAATCTGACCTACTGCCTTAGAGATGACGTTAACCTGAACCTTCTCTGTGCTCAGCTTGATGAACGAATCACTCAGAGCCTCGATAGATCCGTCGGTATCACCCTTAACGATGATATTCAACTCGTGGAACTCACCCAATGCAATACGATGCGAAAGCTCGTCGAGACCAAGCTTAGTAGTGGTACGCAGGCTCTGCTCACGCTGCAACTGAATACGCTTGTTGGCGATTTCGCGGGCCTCCTGCTCACTCTCCATTACATGGAACGAATCACCAGCAGTAGGAGCACCGTTCAATCCCAAGATGATTGCTGGCTCAGCAGGTCCGGCAGTCTCGATGCGCTGGTTACGCTCGTTGAACATGGCCTTAACCTTACCCCAGGCAGTTCCTGCGATAACTACATCGCCCACCTTCAGCGTACCGTTTGATACGAGTACTGTCGATACATATCCACGACCCTTGTCGAGCGAAGACTCGATGATACTACCAGTAGCCTTACGGTTAGGATTTGCCTTCAGGTCGAGCATCTCGGCCTCGAGCAGTACCTTTTCAAGCAACTCCTCTACGCCAATACCCTTCTTGGCACTGATCTCCTGACACTGATACTTACCACCCCACTCTTCTACCAACAGGTTCATGTTGGCCAGATCCTCACGAATCTTGTCGGGGTTGGCACCTGGCTTATCTATCTTGTTGATAGCGAATACCATAGGTACGTTGGCAGCCTGTGCATGGGCAATGGCCTCCTTGGTGGTAGGCATCACTGAGTCGTCGGCTGCTACGATGATGATTGCGATATCAGTTACCTGAGCACCACGGGCACGCATAGCGGTAAAGGCCTCATGTCCAGGAGTATCCAGGAATGTAATCTGTCGGCCGTCCTTCAGCTGTACGTTGTAGGCACCGATGTGCTGTGTGATACCACCGGCCTCACCAGCGATAACGTTGGTATTGCGGATGTGGTCGAGCAGCGATGTCTTACCATGGTCTACGTGTCCCATCACTGTTACGATAGGAGCGCGAGTTACGAGATCGTTCTCATCATCCTCCTCCTCAGTGATAGCGTTCTGTACTTCGGCTGATACATACTCGGTGGTGAATCCGAACTCCTCGGCTACGATGTTGATGGTCTCAGCATCGAGACGCTGGTTGATTGATACCATGATGCCGATACTCATACATGTACCGATAACCTGGTTTACGCCAACGTTCATCATCGTTGCAAGCTCTGAAACGGTTACAAACTCTGTCAGTTTCAGCACCTTGCTCTGTGCTGCTTCCTGAGCCATCTCCTCGTTCATACGCTCGGCTACTGCGTCACGTTTCTCACGACGATACTTGGCACCCTTCTTATTCTGATTCTTAGATGTGAGTCGGGCCAGAGTTTCCTTTACCTGACGTGCTACAGCCTCGTCATCTACCTCTAGAGGCTTCTGGATAGGACGGTTCTTCTTGTTCTTCTTACCGCCGCCACCATTGTTTCCATCCTGGAAGTTCTGGTTGCCACCCTTGTTCTTCTTATTGTTGTTCTGGTTGCCACCCTTGTTGTTATTCTCATTGGCTGCAGCCTCGATGTCAACACGCTCCTTGCCACCGTGTATGCGCTCGCGCTTTTTCTTCTCACCGTGCATCTGGGCCTGTTTCTCCTCGCGCTCCTTACGACGCTCCTCCTTAGATTTCTTCTTAGGACGAGTGCTCTGGTTCAGCGAGTCGAGGTCGATTTTACCTACCACGTTGAAGTTTGGTGCCATCTTCTTCTCGCTCTTCAGAGTAAAGATTGATGGTTCTGCAGGCTTCTGTTCCTGTTTCGGTTCCTGTTTCGGTTCGGCCTTAACCTCAGGCTTAGACACTGGTTTCACCTCGGGCTTAGGCTGCTGAGCCGGCTGCTGAGCAGCAGGTTTCTGTTCCTGCTTAGATGCGACTGTCTCAGGAGCCTTAGTCTCCGGCTTTGGCTCGGGCTCGGGCTCAGGTTTAGGCTCCTGCTTAGGTGCTGGCTTCACCTCTGGTTTGGGCTCGGGTTTTACCTCGGGCTTGGGCTGTTGGGCAGGCTGAACGCTAGCGGGCTTCTGCTCCTGCTTAGGTGCTGTTGCCTCGGGGGCCTTGGGTTTTTCTTCCTGACGCTTGGGTTTGCCCACTGTGCTCAGGTCTATCTTTCCTAGTGGAGTGAAGGTCTGTTTAGTTACTTCTTTTACCATTTCTGGCTCTGACTTGTGTTCTTGCTTAGCCTTCTTCTCCTTCTTGGGGAAAATCATACCGGCCTGGGTCTTCACATCCTTGTCGCCCTTAAACTCCTTCACCAGTGCGTTGTACTGTTCGTCGCTGATTTTTGTGTTTACGGTAGCGTCTTTGATGTCGCCCAGATTCTTCTTCCTCAGATAGTCGATAGCTGTCTGAAGTCCGATATTCAGTTCTCCTAATACTTTATTTAATCTAACACCCATCTATTCAAATTGATAATTGAAAATTGATAATTGATAATTACTCGAATTCTGCGCGGAGCACATCCAACAGTTGGTCAACTGTCTCTTCCTCCAGGTCAGCCTTTTCAATCAGCATCTCACGTGGAGCATTGAGCACAGCCTTGGCAGTATCCAGTCCGATAGCCTTGATGGCATCGATAACCCATTGGTCTATCTCGTCAGAGAACTCATCCAGGTAGATATCTTCATCGGCCTCACCCTCGTTAAGTACACGGAATACATCGATGGTATACTCTGTAAGCATCGAAGCCAGCTTGATGTTCATACCACCACGACCGATGGCCAGCGATACCTCCTCGGGCTGTAGGTAAACTTCAGCCTTGTGGTTTTCCTCATCCAGACTGATGCTTGAGATCTTAGCTGGGCTAAGAGCACGCTGGATGAACAGCTGGGTGTTGCTTGAATAGTTGATTACGTCGATGTTCTCATTGCAGAGTTCGCGAACGATACCGTGCACACGACTACCCTTGACACCTACGCAGGCGCCTACTGGGTCGATACGGTCATCGTAGCTCTCAACGGCAACCTTGGCACGATCGCCAGGGATACGGGCCACACGCTTGATGGTGATAAGTCCGTCCTGAATCTCAGGCACCTCGGCCTCGAGCAGACGCTCAAGGAACTCTGGGCTGGTACGGCTCAGGATGATACGAGGATTATTGTTCTCGTTCTGCACTTCCTTTACTACGGCACGTACGGTCTCACCCTTGCGGTAATTGTCTGCGGGAATCTGCTCAGCCTTTGGCAGGTGAAGTTCGTTACCCTCATCGTCAACCAGCAGCACCTCACGTTTCCAGATCTGATAAACCTCGCCACTAACCACCTGATGCACCTTATCCTTGTACTTCTGGTAGAGTGAATCGTGCTCCAGTTCAAGAATCTTCGAAGCCAGTGTCTGACGAAGGTTCAGGATGGCGCGACGGCCAAACTTGGCAAACTCAACCTCCTCAGAAACTTCCTCTCCAACCTCGTAGTCGGGCTCAATCTTCTGAGCCTCGCTCAGTTCGATCTCTTTATTCTCATCTATCACTTCGCCATCGGGTACTACCACGCGGTTACGGTGAATCTCAAAGTCGCCCTTGTCGGGGTTAACGATCACATCAAAATTCTCGTCCGAACCGAAAAGCTTAGCGATAACGTTGCGGAAGCTTTCCTCCAGCACGCTCACCAGTGTAGTGCGGTCGATGTTTTTGGTCTCCTTGAATTCCTGGAAGGTCTCAATCATTGAGGGGCCCTTCACGTCTTTTTTGATTGCCATTGATTTTATTTTTTTATTCTTTTATTTTTACTTGAATGCCAGCAGATACTTAGCGTACTTCACTTCGTCCATCTGGTAAGTCTTGTCTACGTCTACCAGCACCGGGCGCTTCTTACCTTCCTGCTTCTGCTTCTCCTGTACGGTGATAGTAAAACTTGGGGCGTCTACAGCCTTGAGCACACCCTGCACCTTTTTGCCATCGGCCTGAAGCACCTCCAGATTGTCGCCGATGTGGTTGATGTACTGCTGGACAACCTTGAATGGCTGCCCCAGTCCGGCACTGCCCACTTCCAGTTCGTATTCTCCGAGTTCCTCGCCCAGGCGCTCCTGAAGGAATCGGCTCAATTCTGCACAATCCTCGATCCATACGCCGTCGGCATGGTCGATTTCAATCACGATACGGTCATCAGCCGCAAAGTTTACGTCTACCAGGAAGTACTCGTTGCCCTGCAACCACTCTTCCGTCAATGTCTGAATAATCTCTTTATTTATCATCTATCAGTTATTAAATATAAGAATGAGAGACTCTTTCGAGCCCCTCATTCCGCTGAACGGGTGCAAAATTACGAATATTTCCGCAATCCGCCAAATTTTTCGCCACTTTTTTATGCTAAATCACTAAAAATCATCTGTTTAGGTGCTGTTTTAGTGATATTTACGGGTGATTTCTTCTGTAACGATATCCGATGGGCTGTCTGCTTCTGCTTTTTGGGCTGGAGAACCTTTTTGTATTCATCTGGGCTCTTTAGCAGTCGGATAGCCTCCTTCATCTGCTTGTCGTAAGCTAATCCGGCCTCTATGGCTCCACGCTGATAGTAGTAGGCCGATATGATATCATTCTCGATTACCTGACGCAGCACCTGCTCGTGCTTGTCCAGATCGGTGGCCACATTGTGGTTAAGCAGCTTTTCCAATTCGTCGAATGTCTGCTTGGCATCGTCGTAGTAGCCTTCAAACTTGGCTGTCTTAACAAGTTCGGCCAACTGCTTCTTGCTTACTGGGTCGTAGGTAAAGCCACTCTTTATCACACGACTCTTAAACTCCTGCCAGTCGGCATCGCTGATATGGAAATCGGCTGCAGGAGCTATCTGTGGGTGCTTAGAGATGTACTCTACTACATAGTCGAACATCACCTCAGTAGAGTCCTGACCACTGGCGCTCAGATAGAATGCGATGTTGGGGATAGTGTCGCCCTTCAGTTCTACATCAGGCATTATGCCGCCGCCATCGCGCACCTCGCGACCGTTGCGGGTGTAGAACACCTTAGTAAGCGAATCAGGGATATGCTCCTGATAGCCCATGCCGCGCTTGTAATTGTAGGCCTGTATGCAGCGACCGCTGGGGATATAGTATTTTGATGTTGTCACCTTCATGTTTGTATTGTATGGCAAATCGATGGGTATCTGTACCAGCCCCTTGCCATACGTGCGCGTACCTAATATTATGGCACGGTCTAGGTCTTGCAATGCTCCGCTGGTAATCTCGCTGGCCGATGCAGTCTCGCTGTTAACCAGCACCACCATTGGCATCACGGTGTCGACAGGCTCCACACGTGTAGAGTAAACCTTGGTGGCCTGACGTATCTTTCCACGATTCTCAACCACCTTTACACCCTTGGGTAACCAGATGTTTAGTATATCTACAGCCTCCTGCTCCGATCCGCCGCCATTGCCACGCAGGTCAAACACCAACTGCTTGGCGCCCTGCTTCTTCAGGTCTACAAATGCACGGCGAACTTCCTTGGCACATCCCTCAGTAAACTGGTTCAGCACTATGTAGCCCACTCCGTCTTTCAGTCCGTAGTATGGCAACTCGGGCAACTTGATGTTGCGACGGGTTATCTTAAAGTTCATCAACTTGCCTGTGCTGGGACGCATTGCTTTCAGCACAAAGGTGGTGCCTGGTTCGCCACGCAGATGACTGCTCACGTACCCCACCTCTTTAGATGTCATCATCGAATCGTCGATGCTCAGAATGATATCGCCCTTCTTCAGTCCGGCCTCAGCAGCGGGCATATTCTCGTAGGGTTCGTCGATAACCACACGATCCAACTTCTGGTGCTTGCGCACGATGGCGCCTATACCTGCATACTTACCTGTCAGCATCTGTCTCAGGTTCTTGGTTTCATCCTGCGCGTAATATTCGGTATAGGGATCCAGACTGCGCAGCATAGCATTGATGGCAGTACCCACGGTTGTCTTTGGGTTCAGCGTGTCAACATAGAGCAGGTCCAGATTCTTATACACATGGTTTAGAATGTCCAACTGCTTAGCCACCTCAAAATTGTGGTCGCTGGGTTTCTGAGCTATCGTTGTGCTAGCTGACAGTGTCATTGCACACAGAGCTATGATTATTTGCTTCTTCATATCATTACCAATTTAATATTGTTGTTGGGTGCAAAATTACAAGATTTACCCCGAAAAACACTCGATTTTGTTGAAAAAATGAAAAAAATTAAGGTTTATCGTCATTTTTTTCCAAAAAAGTTTGGTAGTTTCAAAAAAACCTCGTACTTTTGCACCCGCTTACAAGAAAGCACTGCTTCAGTAGCTCAGTTGGTTAGAGCACCTGACTGTTAATCAGGGGGTCGTTGGTTCAAGCCCATCCTGAAGCGCAAGGCTAAAGCACTGGAAATGAGAGAGTTAGACGAAAGTTTGACTCTCTTTTTTT